>CANRDV010000113.1 GCA_947629475.1 uncultured Bacilli bacterium | reverse complement strand
AATTTAAAAGATAAGTTTGATGATGTAAAGAAATGGTATGATGGATATTTATTTGATGAATATACTATTTATAATCCTTGGAGTATCTTAAGTTTTCTTGGAAATAAAAGACATGATTTAATAGCTTATTGGGTTAAAACTGGAGGAGTAAGTTTACTTAAGAATTTAATTTATAATGCTAAAGATAAAACTAATTTACTTACTGAGTTTGAAAATATATTAGGTAAAGGTTATAAGGAGCATGTTAATATAGATTTAAACATGGATTTAAAAAGTTTAAAGGGAGATCCAAATACGGTATGGACATTATTTATGCTAACTGGTTATTTAACACCAACTAGTTTAGTTGGAAACGGAGAAAATATAACTCTTCGAATACCAAATTTAGAAGTTAAAAAGAATTTAGTTGATATGGCAACTAGTTGGTTTAAAGATGATTTTAATGGTAATACCATGGTTAATTATTTAACAAGTAAAGAAATTAATATATTTAAGGATAAACTAGAGAAAATGGTACTTGAAACTTTTAGTTATCTTGATGTCCCAAATAATTATGAATCAGAAGCTTTCTATCATGCATTTGTAATGGGGTTACTTAGAGTAGATAATGATTACTATGAAGTTACAAGTAATAGAGAATCGGGATATGGAAGATATGATGTTATCTTAAAACCTAAAGTTAATGATATACCAGCTTATATAATAGAATTTAAATTAGTAAGAGATGATAGTAACTTTGAAAAAACCATTGAGAAAGCATTTGAACAAATAGAAGAAATGAAATATGAAGTAAGTTTAAAAGATTATGATAAAGTAATAAAAATGGCAATTGCTTTTAAAGGTAAAAAATTAAAACTTGAGACTAGGTGATATTTAAAAATATCATCTTTTTCTTGTTATCTATTTTTTTTAATGATATAATTATCTTAAGGTAGTGATTATATGGGTATATTAGGTCTTTATATAATGTATATATTAATATTACTTGCAAGTTTTACAATATTTCTGTTTATTAAATTTATTATTAATTTTTTAAAAGTAAATGGAATAAAAAGTATATTTGAATCTCTTTTTAAAAAAGAAAATAGATTAGGAACTATAACAATATTTTCATTTATATTAATATTTTGGTTATCTTTCTTTCTTATATTTTATATTTATAAAAAAAATATTGTACCTTTATATTATGCTGAAATAACTATAAGTGAAGATAATGAAGAAGTTACTTATTATGATATGACTTATTTATCTAAAAATAAGAAAATTAATATAACACCTTCTGTAAGTCCAACTTATTTAACAGTTGTTTCTTATGATTCTAAATATCTAACTTATAAATTAGATAAAGTTATGGATGTAAAAATATGTGATTATAATGATTATTGTAAAAAAGATGTTATTGTTCCTAATAAAGAATATAAATTATCTAAAGATAATATAGTTTATTTATTTAGTTTAGATAAAAAAATTAGATGTGATATTAGTTTAGAGTAGGTGATTAAGATGCTTAAAGAGTTAAAAGTAAAATGTAATTGTAATTCCTTAATGGAATTTGATTATTATGCTAATAAGTTTATTTGTCCTAATTGTGGTAAAAGATTAACTTTAAATGAAATAAAAGATAGAGGAGTAATAGAATCAGATTCTAAAGTAATAAATAAAATTGATGTTAAATATCAAAAGGATTATTTCTTAGAAGAAATAAAGAAAAAATTAAAAAAGTGTATATTAGTACCTAAAGAATTTAAAAAGTTAAAGAAATTACAAGAAAATGATATAAATAATGTAGAAGTATATGTAATAAGATATAATGGAATAATTGTTCTAGATAATAATATCTATGAAATTAAAGATTTGGTATTTGATAATTCTAATTTAGATAGTAATATTATAAATTTATTATATCCAATTGATTTTAATAATAAATATGAAGTTATTAATAAAAATTTAGATAATTTTAATGAAATAGAAGAGAGTATTCATAAAGAAGTTGAAAAGATAGTTGAGGGTCCTGATAATAAAATAATTTATTTAAAAGAAGAATATGATATTTATTTGGAGTGTATTTATGATTATCAAATAAATTATAATAATAAGAATTATCATATAGCAATGAATACATATAATTCTAAAACTTATATTGAAGTGCCTATATCAAAATATAAATTTTTAGTAATTACATCTTTCTTTTTAATAATTGATATTTTGTATTTTATCTTTATTAGATTAATGGATAGTGATAAAGAATTTTCAACTTTAATTACTATTATTATGTTTATAATAGAGTTATTAGTATTAATAATATTATATAATTCATCAAGAGTTACTTATCAAGAAGAAAAGTCTAAAAATAAAGCTATTATTAGTAAAAAAAGTATAAATAAATAATTTATTTGTTTTTAATTAAAAAAAATATTAAAAATATTGTGATTTTTAAATGAAAATGTCTCTAATAAAAAAATAAATTTTAAGTGAAAATGTCTCTAATAATATAGAGATT
>CANRDV010000112.1 GCA_947629475.1 uncultured Bacilli bacterium | reverse complement strand
TTAAATATGTATAAAGTTAAATCTTTAAAAAATAAATATTATCTTAAATATCCAGATAGATTAACTTTTAATTGTTATATGTTACTTGCTATTAAGTCTTATAAACAAAAAGTAAAATACTTTCCAATAACTTGGAGAGAAGATGACCAAGTATCTAATGTTAAAATGGTATCTCAAGCATTTAAAACAATAATGATACCAATTAAATATTTCTTTAGAAGAAGTAAATATTTAGAAAGTGAACATCGTGATAAGATAATAGATAACTATAGTGCTAGTTGTGTAATGGTTACTAAATAAAAAAAGGAATTTCTTGGTAAAAGTATTCCTTTTTTTTAAAAAGTATGATATGATAATTACAAGATTTAATCTTAAGGAGGTATTATGTATGAAAAAAGATGAAATCACATTAAAAAATACGAAACAAGAAATATTGGATGCTTTGAATGAAGCTTTAGAAAGAGAAAAATTAAGTGCTAAGGCAAAGTCTAATCCAACTTTAGAAGAAAAAGAAAGAAGGAAGGAAGAAGCCGTTAAAGAAACTAAGAAAAATGTTGAAGATAATATTTTTTCAACAGATTTAATTAATAAGTTTAAAGATTTAGAACTTGCAATTGAAGCTGAAGAAGAAAAATTAAAAAACTTATATGGAGTATCTAATGAACTTAGTAATTTAACTTTAGTTATCAATGCTAGTAAAGATATGATAGCTGAACTTGATGAAAAGAAGAGAAAAGAAACAGCAAGAATTGAGGCTGAGGTTAAAGAGTTAGAATTAGAGTTTACGAGGAAAACAACAGAGCTTACAAAAGAATATGATTTAAAAAGTAAGAACTTAAAGGTTGAAAGAGAAAGAGAAGAAGAAGAATATAATTATAAGCTAAAAAGAGAAAGAGAACTTGATAAAAATAAATGGGAAGATGAAAAGAAAATTCGCGAAGTAACTTTAAAAAATATGGAAGATGAAGCTAAGAAGTTATTAGATGATGCTAAGGAAAAAGAAAAATATTTACAAGAACTTGAAACGAAAGTTAATGATATACCTAATTTATTAGTAAAAGAATATGAAAAAGGTAAAAAAGAAGTAACAATGGAACTTGAAAAAGAACATAAGTATCAAGTTGAAATATTAAAGAAGGATTTTCAGAATACCATTGATAGACAAAATGATAAAATTGAATCTTTAAAAGAAGAAATAGAAAAAGCTAATAATTTAAATGCTAGTTTACAAGAAAAGATGGATAAGGCTTATCTTGAGTTAAAAGAGTTAGCTACTAAGACAGTTGAAGCTAATGGGGGCGTTAAAATATTAGGTCAAAATAATCAAGGAGAAAATAAATAGGAGAGAAATATGAATGATGTAGAATATGGATTAGTTAAAATAATTAAAGGTAAATACAAAGGAAGATTTGGATTATACGATGATGATGATTTTGGAGACTTCGATGACGAAGAATTAGAAGATGAAGAATTAGATGATGAAGAAGAAATTGAAGCCCGTCCAATTGTTTATCTTGGAGAAATGCTATTTAATTCACCATATGTTGTTTTAAATCAAGATGAAATAACAGATGAAATAACCAAAGAAGATATTGAGAATAGAATTGGTGAAATTATTCAAGGTTTAATTTCAAAAAGTGAAACTAAGGAAAGACTTGCTTTATATGAAGAACTAGTTTTACTTCAAAATAATTATGAAGAGTTAGATGATGAGTAAAATATATTTGATAGCAGATACCCATTTTTATCATACAAATATCATTAAATATTGTAAAAGACCATTTAAAAATTCTTATGAGATGAATAAAACAATTATTGATAATTGGAATAGGATTGTTAAACCAAATGATATTGTTTATCATCTAGGAGATATTTCCTTAAGATGGGATAATTTAGATTGGATATATTCTAAATTAAATGGAACAATTTATTTAATTAAAGGTAATCATGAAAGAAAAAATTCAGGATTTTATCGTGAAATAGGATTTCAGGTAATTCCAACTAAGACTAAGCTAGATGATTATAAAGTAATACTTTCCCATAGACCATTAGATGATAGTGATATACCAGATGGATACATTAATATTCATGGTCATATTCATGATAAACCTTTAGATGATGGTTTTGATAAATCTAAGCATATCTGTGTTGCAGTTGAAAGAATTAATTATGAACCAATTGAAATAGAAAAACTATTAAAGAAATAAATATTTATTGAGAAAGGAGAAATATATGAAAACAATAGTTAAAACTAATATCGGAGCATATGGAGTAATTATTCATGATGATGAAATTGCTTTAGTAAAAAAATCAAAAGGAGCTTATAAGGGCAAATTAGATTTACCAGGAGGTAAGATTGAACATGAGGAAGACCCAGTTAAGACTTTAAAAAGAGAAGTATCAGAAGAAGCTGGAGTTAGTTTAAAAGGAATTAAAATACTTGATGCTTATTCTAAAAATGTTGTTTGGCTAATGGATGATGACACAATTGAAGATTTACAACAAATAGGTATTATCTATACCTGTGAAGCTAAGACCCTTATTTTAAAGCATAGTCCTGATAAAGATTCTGATGGTGCTGATTGGTAT
>CANRDV010000111.1 GCA_947629475.1 uncultured Bacilli bacterium | reverse complement strand
TAATCGAATAGATAAAGTACGCCATATGTTTAATAAAAAAGAAAATTAAGTTACTATTTCGCTAAATTACAATTTGTACGAGTAAAATTTTTATAAAAATGTCAATTTACTATTCAATAAATATCAAAAATATGTTATATTATTATTAGCAACGGAAGATTATATAAATTCTTTCGTTATTGGAAAAGAGTTGTAGATAACTACGACACTCGCTCCATTGATAAGGTTGTTCAAACTTTTATGGTCTGAACTTAAGATATAATCAATCCGTTTGGGTTGATTTTTTGTAACAAACAATATATAAATTTCTTATCCATTACCATAGTAAGGTTCTTCCGATAGTATGTTTAAAACTATCAAAAGATGAGTTGAAACAACTTGTCTTTTTTTAGTCGTTAAGAATATCTTCAACAAGTAAAGAAATATCAACTTTCGCAATTTGTATCAAGAAAAAACTAAAAAAATTTTTTTTAGTCGGAAAATCAAAATTGAGTTATTTTTCATTTAAATTTGAAAAAATTCACACTAATTGCATGAATTTTATCTATCTCTTTTCAAAAGCTTCTCTTCCTACTCCACATTTAGGACATTTAAAATCAGGTGGTAAAGTATCTCCATAATAAACATAACCACAAACAGTACAAACAAAAGCCGTTTGATTATTCTTTGTTGTTACCTTTAAAAGTTCATCTTTATGTTCTTGATAATATTGATATAACATCGCATCATCATTATTAAATCTTTGAGATGAGACTAATCTTCCAATAAAAATATCATGAGTTTCTACATCAATTACATCAACAATTTCTAAAACCATATAGCCAACTACATCTTTTAATACTTTAATACCATCTATTTCTATATACTCAAAATCTTTAAACTTATTAGTATCTCTTGATGAAGAAAAACCAAATGTCTTTATAATATTACCATCAACATTTTTACTTAAAATACTAATTATAAACTTTTGATTCTTTTTTAAACATTCATTTGTATAATTATTTTTATTAACTGAAACACTTATTAAAGGTTCTTTACTTGAACTTACTTGCATAACTGTATCTACAACACAAGCTGATGCTTTAGTTGAAACAATAAACATACCTGATAAAATATCTCTCGTTAAACTTCTTTCCATAAAATTTCCTTTCTATAAATACTTTCTTGTTAAGGTTAAATTTAAAGTCGGAGTTACAATTCTAGCATTATCTTCCATAAAAGAACCATGTTGTTTTTCTTCGATAAAATCTTCTCTCTTTAAATTATATTCATTTAATAATATCTTTAAACATGTATTTGTTAACATAATCTTTCTTTTATCATTTTCATCTAGTTTATAAGATTCTAATCTTCTTAATATCTCCTTATTACAACTAATCTCTCTATCTAATTCCTTATCCCAGACAAGCGAAAGATTTCCATATAACCTTTCACCACATCCATTTACTAACGGATAAGGATTAACTCTACTATCTAGGACTTTTATTACATCCTTTAATCTTTCTATTTCCATTTTCCTTTTTTCAGGACTTTCTACATACTCCTTAATTTCAAGTCTTAACTTATCATCATCAATAAATTTAAATAACGTCAATGACTCTTTTTCCATTTCTATATAAAACGTTCCTAAATACCTTTTTATATCTGGTATTTCTTTCTTAAGTAAATTATAAGCTCTTGTATAAATATTATAAATAAAGGCTTCCTTATAAATTTTTAATTCCCTTAAAGAAGTTCTATCCTTTAAACTAATATTTTCTTTTAAAGCCGAATATTCTAATTCAATTAATCCATTTAAATAATCTACCATTTCTTTATTTAAGATACCTTTATAATTTTCTAATAAATTTTTTAATCTACATTTTTCCATAAAAACCTCCACCTTCATTTTAACACGAATTTAATTAATTATAAACTAAATTACTATAATTTTACAAATTTTTAACTCTCTTTTAAATATAACATATAATACTTTGATTGGAGGAAAAATGAAAAAGAAAGTTATTATTATAATTACTTTAGTTGTTGTTTTCTTAATTTGTTCAGCCGTTATCTTTAATTTTAATACTAAAAAATCTGATTTAAAGAAGGTTAAAGTTGCTGAGGTTGCTCATAGTATCTTCTATGCTCCAGGATATGTTGCACTTCATAATGGTTACTTTGAAGAAAATGGTCTTGATGTTGAATTAATTCTAGCCAATGGTGCTGATAAGGTTACAGCTGCTGTTTTATCAGGTGATGCTGATATTGGTTTTTCAGGAAGTGAAGCAACAATTTATGTTTATAATCAAGGTGAAAAAGATTATTTAAAAACATTTGCTCAATTAACCCAAAAAGACGGAAGTTTCATTGTTTCTCGAAAGAAACTTGATAACTTTACTCTTAATGATTTAAAAGGTAAGTATATAATTGGAGGACGTCTAGGTGGAATGCCTGAAATGACTTTGGAATATATCTTAAGTAAAAATGGAATTAATCCTCAAAAAGATGTAACAATTGATACAAGCATTGCCTTTGCTTCAATGCAAGGAGCTTTTATTGGAGGAACTGGTGACTTTGTTAGTTTATTTGAACCTAATGCTACTTTAGTTGAAAAAGAAGGTTATGGATATATAGTTGCAAGTCTTGGAGAACTTGGGGGAGTTG
>CANRDV010000110.1 GCA_947629475.1 uncultured Bacilli bacterium | reverse complement strand
ATTATTAAAAAACTTTGTAAACTCTTTTATAATATGAATTTACAAAGTTTCTAAAAAATTTTCATGATTTTATCCTGCGCATAAACTAGGACATAGCGTATTATTATTTTTTAAATAAATAACTTTATTTGTATCTATATCATTTAAATATTTATTAATACTAGTTAAATTATTAGTTAAACTAATATTATATTCTAGATAATCATCAATACTATTATTATTAGTTTTTATATTAATACTTAATCTTACTTTTAAAATAGTATTTAAGTTTAAATTATAATCTCTTAAATAAGACTTAGCTAAATTATTATAATAATTATAATCTATATTAATATTTTCATTTATTTTAAAAGAATTACTAAAATTATTTAAACTATCTTCTTTTAATAAATAATTTCTTTTCCAAACTTCAATATTATCTTTATTATAACTTATAATAAATGATTCTATTTTATAATGATAACTAAGATTAGTTTTCTTAGTATTTAAATATTTATAACTAAAGTTTAGATTTAAACTATTTATTAAATTAGATGGTATTAATTCATTATCAATAGAACTATCTAGATAATAAGAGTTAGGTTTTAAATTAATTAAGTAGTTACTAGTTCTATCTATTTTATAAGAAAAATCTGGTTTATTTATAATAGTATAATTTAGAATAATTAAACTAATTCCAAGTATAAATATTATATATAAAATTATCTTTTTCATACTCATTTATTAAAATATTCATGTAAATAAACAGATGGATATCCTAAATATTTAATTTTTAATTTAACTAAACCTTTGATATCATTAGGTTCTACTTCTAAATTATCAACTGATTTATTATTATCACCTTTAGTTAAATAGAATATTTTATTATCTTGTTTAATTACTTTATAAATACGATGAGCTATATAAATATCTACTTTTTTATAAACAATTATATCTCCAACTTTTAAGTTAGTTAATTCTTCATTAGTTAGTTTTTTATAGACTAAGATATCTCCTTTAGATAGAGTTGGTACCATACTATTGGAAAGGATAGCAATTGGTTCATAAGTTAAAAATCCTGTCATAAAAGTTATTAAAAAAGTAGCAAATATAATGGTAAATGCATAACTTATTAATGCAAAAGAATTTGTTTTCTTTGGTTTTAATTCCCTTCTAAAGTTATATTTAAAGATTAAATAGATTATTGTTACTCCAATTAAACTAATACTTCCCATCATATACCAATCTAAAGATGGTAAGATTGGTAATAAGATGTAAGTAAGTCTTAGACTAGTTCTAAAGATAAGTGGTAATTTATAAGAATAATTTAGTGAAAAGAAGGATGAGATAATACTAAATGCTATTAAAGATATAAGTTTACTAAAATCATATTTAAATAATAATTCTTTTGTAAAGTATAACTTAGTAATACTATGATAATCTATTTCTAACATGATAAAGAGAATTGTTATCAAGACTACTATAAGTTTACTTTTTTTATGATTTTTAATTAGTATTCCTTTTAATTTTTCTATTGAAATAATAGGAATTATATTTATATAAATTGTTATTAGATTATGGTCATAAGGACTTTTTGTAAATCCAATTATAAATCCTAGATAAAAGTATAATAATAAGAATATTGTTGTTATAGTAATTAAGGTTAATAAGTATTTTTTATTAGAATTTATTCGAATATAGTTTTGTTTTAAGTAAATAGTAGTTATAATTAACATAAATGTCCAGAATATAGGATTAATTATATTTAGATATAAATTATTATTAGTAATGTTTAAAGTAATAGTTAGAATTAAATAAATAATTAGAATACTAAAGAAATATTTGTTTTTAATCATATTAACCACTTAACTTTTTTATTTTTGTTCATATTCAATTATGCCCATCAAGGTTTTGGTTTTTATTTCTGGTACTTCAGTTACATCTTTTAAATAAGTTGCAGCTACTTCTAAAGTGGTTGTTGCGCCACCTGGCAAGTCTTTGTCGGGTCCAATTATTTCATATTGGATAGCAGGTGAACCATTCATATCATCAGGAACAAAAGCCATGCTAGCTAAGGTTGCATCAATGGTACCTGTGTTTTCAATGGTAATTAAGTAATTAACTTTGTCACCTGGTTTTTCTAGTTTAGCATCGAATGTTACCGTTGAGTTTGTAAATGTTGGGTAACCAGGGTCACAACCATCACTTACAAAATCTATATCAATTTTAGTAATTTTAACTCCCCATTCTCCAGTTATCTCAGCATTTCCATTTATCGTAAGTTCTGATGTAAAAGAAGAATAACCAACAGCCATTAGTAAAACTGCTATTATAAGGGCACATATAATAATATTTCTTTTCTTTTTCATAGAACCTCCTTTCTTTTTTCTATATAAAGAAAAAAATAGCAATTTAGTTAAACCTAATTATTGCTATCCCCTATTTATTATATGCAAATTTAATTTTTGTGTGACATTTTTACCTATATTAGGTATATATATTAAGTTTTTTACATAAAATATAAGAAAAAGTTAGAAAAAATTATTGACATTTAGTTATTTTCGAGTATAATTATAATTGTCTACTTTTGATGCGGATGTAGTTTAATGGTAGAACTTCAGCCTTCCAAGCTGACCACGTGGGTTCGATTCCCATCATCCGCTCCAGATTGATAGGAAACTCGGAAAATTCTTCGAG
>CANRDV010000109.1 GCA_947629475.1 uncultured Bacilli bacterium | reverse complement strand
AAAGGCTACTTTCTATTCTTCCTTAATTCATGTTGGCTATTAAATTATATCACACTTTTAGTTTCCGAACAAGTCTAATAATAAAAATTCTTAAAATAAAATAATAATTAATTTTTTCTAACAAAAATTTACTTAATTAGATTGATTAAATAAAAAAACTGCGTTATACTAAAATGGAATTAAACATATATTTTAGTCTTTATTTTAATTTAGTTACTAGAAAATGGAGGAGTTTATGAGAAAGAAAAAGGTTATTATAATTGGAGCTGGACCTGCTGGACTTACCGCGGGAATAGAGTTACTAAGGAAGAGTAAAGATTATAAAGTAGTAATCTTAGAAGAATCTAATGAGATTGGAGGAATTTCTAAAACTATTAATTATAAATATAATCGAATGGATATTGGAGGTCATAGATTCTTTTCAAAAAATTCAGAAGTTATTAAATTTTGGACAGATATTATGCCAATTCAAGGTAAGCCATCATATGATGATAAAAAGTTAAAAAGACAAAAGAATTTAAGTAAAGATGGACCAGACCCAGAAGTTGAAAATAGAGTAATGTTAGTAAGAAATCGAGTATCAAGAATTTATTATTTAAAGAAATTTTTTGATTATCCAATTACTATGAAATTAAAAACCATCAAGAATCTAGGATTTAAAAGAACAATGGTAGCTGGTTTTAGTTATTTAAAAAGTGTTGTTTTTAAAAGAAAAGAAGATTCTTTAGAGAATTTTTATATAAATAGATTTGGTAAAAAATTATATAATATGTTTTTTGAAAAATATACAGAAAAACTTTGGGGAAGACACCCAAAGGAAATATCAGCCGATTGGGGCAGTCAAAGAGTAAAGGGATTATCAATATCTAAAGTTATTAAAGATATGTTTAAAAAATTATTTCATATAAAAAGTAAGGAAGTTGAAACATCCTTAATTGAAGAATTTATGTATCCTAAGTTTGGACCAGGACAATTATGGGAAGCAGTAGCTAAAGAATTTGAAAAATTAGGAGGAACTATTTTAAAAAATAAAAAAGTAGTAAAGATTAATCAAAAGGATAACAAAATTATCTCAGTAGTTGCTGGTAATGAAGAATTTAAAGGAGATATATTTATATCAAGTATGCCCTTAAAAGATTTAGTCGGAGGTATGAATGATGTTGAGGATGATAAATTAGAAATTGCTTTAGGTCTTCCATATCGTGATTTTGTAACTATTGGATTACTTGTAAATAAACTTAATTTAAAAAATGAAACTAATATTAAAACTTTAGGTAATATTGTTCCAGACTGTTGGATATATGTTCAAGATGCTGATGTTAAGTTAGGAAGGATTCAAATATTTAATAACTGGAGTCCTTATATGGTAAAAAGTCCAACTACTAAAATTTGGTTAGGATTAGAATATTTTTGCAATGAAGGTGATGAGTTCTGGAATATGAGTGATAGAGAATGCATTAAGTTTGCTATTAATGAATTAATTAAAATGGATATTATATCAGATACTGCAATAATTGATGCTCATGTTGAAAAAGTAAAAAAAGCCTATCCTGCTTACTTTGATACTTATAAAGATATTGATAAATTAATTACTTATTTAAATAAATTTGATAATCTTTATTGTGTAGGTAGAAATGGTCAACATCGTTATAATAATATGGACCATTCAATGGTAACTTCTTTTGAAACAGTAAATAATATTTTAAATAATGTTAAAGATAAATCTAATATTTGGAATGTTAATACGGAAAAAGAATATCATGAAGAAAAGTAATTTGACATAATTTATGTAAATATGGTATAATATATGACTTGTAAAGGGGGATTATGTATGAATATAGGGTATATATTTATTACAATATTACTTGGATTACTATTATTTATTATTATGACTTATTTAAAAAGAAAAGGTTTAAATGAAGGAGATAGTGTTATATTACCTAATATCTATATTATTTTAGTAGCATCATTACTTCCTAAATTAAAAGAATATTGTTTATTATTAATAATTAGTTATATAGTAATAGATATCTTAAATTTAATGTTAGTTAATAAAAAAGATTTACTTACTAATTCTAAGTCTTATTATAAAATAGTTGGATTAACAATAATACTTGGGGGGATTATTTATTACTTATACTTAATGAAAGTAGATAATGCCTTTTTAGATATGGAAATATTTAAGAACTTTGTTTGGTTACTTATTATAATATATTTTATTAAGAAATTAAATTTATTAAGTATTAAGTTTAAAGAAGAAGAGAAAACTAGTTTTGATGATAGATATAAAGAATATGTTATAGTTAATTATGCTAAGTTTAAAAATAGATATAGTTATTTAATTAAAAGTAATAAAGAAATAGAAAATATAATTTATAGTTTCTTAATCTATGAAAGTTATTTACATGGTGTTATTTATTATGGAATTAGAAATATTAAAAATAATATATTTAGAAATAATAGTAAATATGGAATTTTAAATTTAGAAAGTGAACATTATATAAGTGATGAAGAAAGTATTGTTATCTTAAAAGAAAGATTAGAAAGTAAATATAAAAGAATAAAGAAAAGTGATGATTTGGTTAAGAAATTAATTAATGATAAATATAAAGAATCAAGAGATTATAAAGAAATAATTAAGATATATAATATTATAGATGAATTTAATAAAGAAAAATAGATAATATATGTTTTAAAATAGCAGAATTATCTGTTTTTTTTCTTGTAAAATTTTGTAATATAATGTATAATTAAAATGAAAATAGTTGGAGGAATTATGAAAAAGAAGAAAGGATTTACACTAGTTGAGTTATTAGGAGTAATTATTGTATTAGCAATAATTTTAGGAATTGCATCAGT
>CANRDV010000108.1 GCA_947629475.1 uncultured Bacilli bacterium | reverse complement strand
AGTTATTTTTTCTCCTTCCTTAATTCCTTTAAAATTATGATTTATTACCCAACAACCAAGGACATTAGTAGGAGTTTTTCCTACATCAATAAAATGACTATGTGTAAATAATTTTTTACCTTTACCTAAAACAGCTTTTGTAACTATCTCTCTATAATTAGACATAAATCCTCCTCATTTTAATGTATGCAAAAGAATTTAAATTGAATACTAAAAAAAGAGAATTATTTACTCTCTTCTTTCACTTTCGTATCTGAGATATTATAGAACTCTCTGATTTGATGCTCTATTTCATCTCTTAACTTCGTATTTTGTTTTAAAAGTAACTTAACGTTTTCTTTACCTTGTCCAAGTTTTTCACCTTTATAAGAAAACCATGCACCTGATTTTTCGATGACTCCGGCTTCAACTCCAAGGTCAACCATTTCGCCCTCTTTGCTGACTCCTTCACCATACATGATATCAACGGATGCTGTTCTAAAAGGTGGAGCTACTTTATTTTTAACAACTTTAATATTGGTTTTATTACCAATTATCGAATCTCCAATTTTAATGGCTTCTGATTTTCTAACATCAAGTCTAATTGAAGCATAGAATTTTAAAGCACGTCCTCCGGGAGTTGTTTCCGGATTACCAAACATAATTCCAACTTTTTCTCTTAATTGGTTAATAAAGATAGCAATCGTTTTCGTTTTATTAATAGTTCCTCCAAGTTTTCTTAAGGCTTGCGACATAAGACGAGCTTGAAGTCCTACATGAGCATCGCCCATCTCTCCATCAATTTCAGCTTTTGGTACTAAAGCTGCAACGGAATCAATTACTACAATATCAATCGCGTTGCTCCTTACTAAAGCTTCACATATCTCTAAGGCTTGTTCGCCGGTATCTGGTTGAGCAAGTAAGAGTTCATTAATGTCAACTCCTAAATTCTTAGCATACACGGGGTCTAGGGCATGTTCAGCATCAATAAACGCAGCTCTTCCTCCCCTTTTTTGTACCTCTGCTATTGCATGAAGTGCAAATGTTGTTTTACCACTTGACTCAGGTCCAAATACTTCAATAATTCTTCCCTTAGGATATCCTCCAACTCCAAGTGCTATATCAAGAGACAGGCTTCCACTTGGTACAACTTCAACTTTAACATGTGAGTTATCTCCAAGTTTCATAACTGCTCCTTTTCCAAATTGTTTTTCAAGTTCTGCAATCACTTTATTAAGTGATTCATCTGTTTCTTTTTTATTATTCATAATCCTCCTTGTTTAAAATCCTTTATTCGTATTAATTGTCTCATGTTTAAGAAAGAAAATCAAGACTTTTTACAATATTTTTCTAGTATTTTTTACCAAATTATTATATACTAAGGAAAAGGAGTTATTATGATAATTGAAAATAATGTTTTTAATCAAATAGAAATTAATAAATCTAAGTTTATAACTTATCTTTATAAAGTAAAAACCATAGATGAAGTTTTAAAATATTTAAATGAATTAAAAAAGAAATATAAAGATGCAACCCATATCTGCTTTGCTTATATCATTGATAATAATATTAAATTTAATGATGATGCAGAACCATCTGGCACTGCCGGTGTTCCTATACTTGATGTATTAAAGAAAAATAATTTAAATTATATAGTCTGTTTTGTTATTCGTTACTTTGGAGGAATAAAACTTGGAAGTGGTGGCTTAATCAGAGCTTACTCTAATAGTACTAGTTTATGTCTTGCTAAAACTAAAATAATTCCCATTAATAAACTATTAAAAATTAAACTAACTGTTACTTATCAAGAAAATAAATTACTAAATAAATTACTAAATAACCGTAATATCTTAGATATAACTTATAATGAAAATATTACTTATCTCCTTCTAATTGATAATTCTATAAAAGAAAAACTAGATAGTTATAACTTAAACTATCTAATTATTGAGAAAGATATATTTTAATCTAAATTATATCTTTTTTTAAATCTATCAACTTGACTTATAGTTTTAACTTTACTTTTATCTTCTTTATATCTTAAATCATTTATATCAACATAATTTAATCTAGAACTATTGTTATATGGAAACATTGTTGTAATATTATTACTATCTATTAAAGTATAAACTTTAAAATAATCAACCATTATTCCACGATTATAACCACATTTATCATATTTAAATATATAAGATTTTGTAAGAAATCCTTCATTATAAGGAGTCATATTAGGTATTTCTTCAGTTATTCTTTTATAAATTTCTCTTATATTCAAATCTTCATTAAAACTAAAAGGTTTAATATGTATAAATAATCTTTCTTTATTATAATCGACAATTTGTTTTAAAAAGTAAGTAGGTAAATCTCTAGTTTTAGAAGCAGTTATATTTAACTTTTGCATTAGAAAAGTCATTATTTCTAAATCTCTTTCTCCAATATTATAAAAGAAATCTATATTATTTTTAATATAATCGTAACACTCTTGATATCTACCTTCATATAAATATTTTCTAATTATTAAATAGAAATATTTTTCTTTATCTGTATCATTACTAAAATCTGTAATTGAATGAATACTATCAATTACTTTTTTAAAATTAGAAAACTCTCCCATCATATGACAAATTCTTGCATAATAAAGTCTTGCTTCCATATCCTTAGGATATTTTTCTAAGTATTTTTGAAATTCTTCTAAAGCATATTTATATTTAGCTTCATTAATTAATTTTAAAATTCTCATAAATTCTATATTATTAAATTTACTTGTATACATCCTCATCACCCAAATCGTATATTTTATAACATTTAATTTATTTTAACAAGTACTTTTTTTATAATATGATTTATATTTTATTATTATGAAAAAAGAAAGTTTTATCTTTCTCTTTCATAGTAATAGTCAATTACATTAACCCCTTTTATTATTTTAATACTTATTGCTTTAGGAGTCTTATAATTAGTATAATTAATTAACTCTCCAGTCACTATCTCTCCTTCTGTAACTTCTTTCTCTATACTTTTAACTAAACTATAATTTTTCATATCATTATTCATTAAATA
>CANRDV010000107.1 GCA_947629475.1 uncultured Bacilli bacterium | reverse complement strand
TAGTTTATAATGGAGAAACTCAAGATTTAATAGAAAACAAAGACCAAGAAGGATATACATTTACAGATTATCAACAACAAGATGCCGGAACTTATCAAGTAAAAGCCCAGTTAAAAGAAAAATATAGATGGAGTGATAAATCAATAGAAGATGTAACAATCAATTGTAGTATAGATAAAGCAACTATAACAGTTACACCAAATTCAGGACAAAAGAAAACATATAATACACATGATGAAACTTTAACTTATACATATGAAGGTAACTTTGAAGAACCATCATTTACAGGAAACTTAAAAAGAGCAGATGGTAATAATGTAGGAACATATAAAATCAATCTAGGAGATTTACAATTAGAAGATAAAGATACATTTAAAAAGGATAATTATAAATTAGAGTTATCAGATACAGAAGTATTCTTTACAATTGAAAAAGCAACTCCAGTATTAAGTTTATCAAGTGAAAGTGGAGAAGTATTAGAGGGAAAAGAAGTAGAAATAACAGCATCAGTTGAACCTCAAATAGAAGGAACATATGAAGCAAAATCAAATCAAGATACAATTGTATCAACCAAAGTAGAAGGTAATAAGATAACAATAACTGGAGTATCAAATGGAGAAGCAGTTATTACAGTAACTTTCAAACCGACTGATAATCAAAATTATAATGAACCAGAAGCTAAGACCTATTCAGTAAATGGTTATAAGATAGCAAGTGAAGCAGTCTGTAGTAATCCAACTTATAATGGAAATAATAAAAATCTTGCAGCAGGAGGAATAGGAATAGAACTTCAAAATAATTCTATGAAAGATGCAAATACCTATCAAGTAACAGAAAAATTAAAAGAAGGATATAGATGGAGTGATAATACAACAGGTGATAAAACATTAAGTTGTAAAATAAATCCAAAAGAATTAACAATAACAGCACAAGCTCAAACAATAACGTATGGACAAAGTATAAAAAAAGGAGTAACAGAAATAAATGCAGAAGGATTAATTGATGGTCATGTAATAAAATCTATAACTTTGAATGCTTCTGGAACAGATGTAACAGAAAATGGAACATTGGTACCATCAGATGCAATTATAAATGAAAATGATACAGCAGATGCCCAAGCAGTTACAGATAATTATAATATAACTTATAAAAGTGGATTATTAGTGATTGAAAAAGCCATTGCAAAAGAAGGAAAGTGTAATTCAAATACTTATAGTGGTTCTGATAAAACATTAGTATCATCAGGAAGTGGTGTAATCTATCAAAGTGAAACTGCAACTGTTTCAGGAACATCAGTCAAAGCAAAAAATGTTGGAAGTTATGAAATAATTGTAACTCCCGACAGTAATCATAAATTTGAAGATGGAAGTGAAACAAAAACATTAAATTGTACTATAGAGAAAGCAAATGTAACTTTAAAATTAAGTGAAAATGGAGTAAATGCTATTACAGGATCAACAGGTAGTTTTGAAGTAGAATCTAATGTTAATGGAAACTTTAATATATCATCAGCTTCAACAACTTATGCAACTGTAACTTCAAGTGGAACAACAGATTCAAAAAAAGCAACATTTACTGTAACAGCCAAAAATACAGTAGGAAAAACAAATATAAATATAAATTTTACTCCAACAGAATCATCAAATTATGCTATTCCTGATTCTGCAACATTTGAAGTAAATATAATTTCTTCAGGAACTATCTCAACAGTAATTAAAGCAACATTAGGAACTCCAACTGGAGTAGTCGGAGTAACAAGTGATAATGTGGCAACAACTAGTTCAAGTAGTAGTATAAGAGATTATAGATATTCCGGTTTAGGAGTAGGAAATTATGTAAAATTTAATGATGAATTATGGAGAATAATTGGAATAGTAGATGGAAATGTAAAGATAGTAAGAAATGAAGTATTACCAGCAGATGCTATGCCAGATACATATATAGCAGGAAGTAAAACGTATAAAATAAGATCTAGCAGTTCAAGTAGTAATGCATACTATGATTACGATGGAAGCGATTATGCTAATAACTGGGATAATGCTGGATTAATGTACTGGTTAAATTCAAAAGGAAAAGATAGTAATGATGTAGGATATTTGAACAAATTAAATTCAACTGCTAAAAATATGATATTGTCATCAATATATAAATTAGGAAAAGTAGAAATGGGGTCAATAATAAAAAATTTGTATGCTCAAGAAAGAGAGAGCACAAGTTGGGAAGGAAAGATATCATTAATGTATCCGAGTGATTATGGTTTTAGTACTAAAAGTACATACTGGGGATCTGCAAGTAATGTTTATACTAATTTCGAAACAAATTGGTTACAAAAAGAAGCTAATCATTCGTATGACGAATGGTTCTTGTCACCTGTTTCAGGTAGTAATCGTGTGGTTTATTGGCGTGCTTTTGGCTATGTGAACCTCAATCAGCCGTATAATGCTGGGGGTGTACGTCCAAGTCTTTATCTGAAATCAGCAGTAAGAATTAATGGTGGTCAAGGGATAGAATTATCTCCATACACCTTATCTTGTAGTAGTTGTACCTCATCATCTCCAAATCAAGAAGGTCCAACTATATTTGATGATAATGTAGATAATAATAGTAATACTAATACTAAAAATACAGCAACCCCAGGAAGTTGTAATAACTTGGTTTATAATGGAGAAACCCAAACATTGGCAAGTGGAGGAACCTTTACAAGTTATACTAATAATAATCAGGTTGACGCAGGAACTTATGAAGTTATAGCTAAAGCAAATACAGGATATTCATTCTCTGATGGTTCTAAAACTAAGACTCTAAACTGTGATATCTCTAAAAAAATAATCCCAGTTACTTTTAATACAAATACATTAAAATATAATGGAACCTTCCAAAGTCCAATTGCAACAGCAACTGGAGTAAAGGGAGAATTAATAGAACTTGAAACAACAAAAGAAAAAGAATTAGGTGAATATACAACAATAGCAACAATGAAAGATGTTAATCCTAATTATAGTTTAAGTAATACAGTATTAGATTACAGGATAACAAATACTAATGAAAGTAATAAGATTACTAATATTACTAAGGTAAAGATTAATTATTATTTAATGAATAATGATATGAAAAATTATAGTTTAGTTAAAAGTATAGAGAAAGAAGTTACAGAAGGAGAGATAGT
>CANRDV010000106.1 GCA_947629475.1 uncultured Bacilli bacterium | reverse complement strand
GAAAAATATTAAATATTGCTTGATTAAGAAATATAAATTTTGTATAATAGAGATAGATAAGGAGAGAATTATGTCGAAGTTTGATAAAGATTATTTAAAATTATGTGAAGAAATCTTAAATAATGGAGTAGAAGTAGAGAATAGAACAGGTGTTAATACTATTAATATTCCAGGTTATTTTTTAGAGTTTGATTTAGAGAAAGAGTTTCCTATTTTAACTACTAAACAAGTATTTTTTAAAAATGCTATTACTGAGATGCTTTGGATTTATCAAGAGCAAAGTAATGATGTTAGATGGTTACAAGAAAGAGGTAATCATATTTGGGATGAGTGGGAAGTTGATGAAGAAGGATATTGGAATGCAAAACAGAATGTTCTTGAAAATGGAAAACTAGTTAAAAAAGATATTCATAAGTTTTTTGGTAAGGAATATGCTCATACGATTGGAACAGCTTATGGTTGGATTGTTAAAAGATATCATTTAATTGATGACTTGATTGAAAAGATTAAAACCTTCCCAACTGATAGAAGAATGATTATGTCATTATGGCAAAATGAGTGGTTAGATACTGCGGTTCTTCCTTCTTGTGTTTGGTCAAGTGAATGGAGTGTCAGTGATGGTAAAGTAAATTGCTGGGTTCATCAAAGGTCATGTGATGTTCCACTTGGACTTCCTTTCAATGTAACCCAATACGCAGTTCTTGTTAACTTAATTGCTCAGGTAACAGGACTTAAACCAGGTAAACTTTATTGGAGTCTTAAAGATGCTCATATCTATGTAAATCAAGTAGATGGTATTAAAGAACAATTAAGAAGATATAAAGAATTAGGTGATTATGAAGCACCAAAATTATGGATAAATCCAGAGATAAAAGATTTTTATAAATTTGATAACTCAAGAGAATTAAAAGATATTAAGATAGAAAACTATAAACATCATGGTAAGATAGAGTTTGAAATAACTCAGTAGGTGAAATATGAAATTAGCTATAATTGCTTGTGTTGGTAAAAATTTAGAATTAGGACTTAATAATGATTTAATTTGGCATTTACCATCAGACTTAAAATATTTTAAAAAAGTAACCCTTGGACATACAGTTATTATGGGAGAAAATACTTTTAAATCATTACCTGGAGTTTTAAAAAATAGACATAATATTGTTTTAACTAAAAGTACTAAAGATGATTTTCCAGATACTATTGAAGTTTTACACTCAATCGAAGAATTTATAGATAAATATAAGGATAAAGATGAGTTAATCTTTGTAATAGGGGGAACAAGTATTTATAAACAATTTATTGATTTAGTTGATACTTTGTATTTAACAGAAGTTGATAATGAAAGTCAGGCTGATGTATATTTTCCAAAGTTTGATAAAAGTTTATATACTAAAGAAATAGTTGGAAGTGGTAATGATAATGATATTAAATTTAACTTTGTTATTTATAGGAGGATTTAATGGGAAAATTTATAGTAATTGAAGGAACAGATTGTTCAGGAAAAGAAACCCAAAGTAAGTTATTAGTTGAAAAATTACAAGAAATGGGATTTAAAGCAGTTAGAGTTACTTTTCCAAAATATGATACTCCAACGGGAAAAATAGTTGGAGGACCTTATCTTGGTAAAAAGGAAATATCGGATTGTTGGTTTCCAGAAGGAGCCGTTAACTTAGACCCAAAAGTTGCAAGTTTATATTATGCTGCTGATAGAAAATATAATATACCAGAGATAATTAAATATTTAGATGATGGTTATTTTGTTATTTGTGATAGATATGTAAGTAGTAATATGGCTCATCAAGGAAGTAAAATTAGAGATGATGAAGAAAGATTTCATATGTATGAGTGGATAGATAAATTAGAGTTTTGGCTTTTAGGACTTCCAAAACCTGATAAAACAATTTTCTTACATGTTCCTTATACTTATGCAACTAAGTTAAAAAAGAATCGAGAATCCCTTGATGAACATGAAGTAAATGAAGAACATTTAAAAAATTCAGAAACAGCTTATGTTGAACTTGCAAACTTATATAATTGGAAAAATATTAATTGTATTAAAGATAAAGAAATAAGAAGTATAGAAGATATTAATAAAGAAATAATAGAATGTTTAAAAGAGTATATGGAGGAATAATATGTATAAGAATATTTTATTAAAATTAAGTGGTGAATCACTTATGAGTGAAAGTGAAAATATTAATAAAGAGAGAACTAAAGAAATAGCAAATTTAATTAAAAGAGTTCATGATATGGGTATTAATGTAGGAATTGTTGTTGGTGGAGGAAACTTCTTTCGAGGAAGAAGCCATCAAGATATGGAAGCAATAAATGCAGACTCAATGGGAATGCTTGGAACAACTATGAATGCTTTAGCTTTAAGAGATGCTTTTAATAAAGCTGGGGTTAAAAATGTAATTTCATCTCCTTTTGATTTTCATGAATTAATCGAAGCTCATAGTGACGATGAATTAAAAACAATGTATAATGATGGAGTAGTAGTTGTCTTTAGTGGAGGAACAGGGCATATTGGTTGTTCAACAGACACCGCAGCCAGCATGAAAGCCATAATGATTGGAGCCGAAGTTATCATTAAACTTACTAATGTTGATGGTGTTTATGATAAAGACCCAAATAAATATAGTGATGCTAAAATGTATACTAAACTAACTCACCAAGAAGTACTTAATAATCCTGAAATAAAAGTTATGGATTTAAAATGTATCAGTGACTGTATGGAATATAATAAAGATATATTAGTTATTAACTTCAATGACCAAGAAAACTTAATCAAAGTTTTAAATGGAGAATCTCTTGGTACGGTGATTACTAATGACTAATGAAGAAAAGTATAATGTTTATAAAAAGAAAAAGATATTTAGATGTTTAATAATATTATTTAGTCTATTAACAATCTTTTTAGAAGCCTTAGCCCTATTTAGAGTAATATCTTATCTTTATGGACTTATACCTTTTGTTATTTTATATATTGTAAAATATTTCTATGCAACTATTGATGATAAAAAAAAAGAGTAAAAAAGTTCATAAAAACTCTTGATTATTTAGAAATTTATGGTAATATTATATTGTAGAGAGGAGTTGGTCAAACATGGCTAATATATTAAATGTATCATCAAAATATGTATACAATGTGTTAACTATGGGGGGGGGTATATCAACTT
>CANRDV010000105.1 GCA_947629475.1 uncultured Bacilli bacterium | reverse complement strand
TTGACAAATTGAGTGTAAATAAGTCTGAATTTTCGAAATTGAGCTACTTTCAATTATAATTTTGGAAATTGAGAAGCCAAATGATACAGAGATGTCTCGAAAATCAATAATTTGTATCAAGAAAAAACTAAAAAAAATTTTTTTAGTCGGAAAATCAGAAATTGAGTATATTTATATAACAAAATTAAATTCTAACGAAAAAAAATAAATACTTCTGATAAAAGTATTCATTTCGAGTTTAGAAAAAGTTGTAACAATTTATATTATCTTTTACAATAATATAAACATTTTAATAAATATTATCAGTATTTACTACAACTACTTATCTTTGAGTATCTCCTCTCAAAACAATTGTCCTACTTAGTGGCGATAAAGATTATAACTCATATAATTTTTCTTACCTAATAACCCATCCTCTAAGCAATCACTTTAAGTATTAATGAATAATACTAAATACCTAAAAAGGTAACAAAGGAATAAAATTAATTATTCCAAATAGTCATAAAGACTATTAAGTTTGAAATCAATCAAACTACAAAGACTAAAATATAAATTCTAATAAGAATAAATATTGAGTCCATTACTTATAATAAATATTCAAAGTGAATAAATATTAAAGTCATATAAAGTAATTAACTTAAATTCTGTGCTATTCTTACTAAGCAATTATAGTATACTACTATCTTCGACAGAAGTCAACACTTTTTTTAAATTTTTTTCAACTTTTTTTATCTTTTTTTTACTTATCAATATTTATAAGAATTTTAGTATCAAAAAAAATAGAGATTACTCTACTTCTTCATCAATACTAATACTTTCAATAACTGGTTGGTCATCAAAATTTAAATTACCCATATCATCAAGGGGTTTAGCATCAGCTATTATTTTATCAACAACTTCCATTCCTTCTGTTACATGACCAAATCCAGCATAGTTATTATCTAAAGACTCTTTAGCATCTTTTTGAACGATAAAAAATTGACTGCTAGCACTATTAGGGTCTTGAGACCTAGCCATTGAAATAACTCCTCTTACATGACTAATATTATTTTCTATTCCATTACTCTTAAATTCACCTTTAATGGTTGTTCCACTTCCACCACTTCCATCATGATTAGGGTCTCCTCCTTGAATAACAAAATCTTTTTGAGCTCTATGAATAGTTAAACCATTATAGAAACCTTCTTTAACAAGATTAACAAAGTTAGTTGTTGTAATCGGAGCTGTATCCGCATCAAGTTCTAGTTTTATTGTTCCATAATCTTTAATAACCATTGTAGCATTAATCTTACCACTTAATAAATCAAGTTTAGGATTTTCTCTTATAAATAAATCACCTAAACTGCATCCTGTTACAAGCATCATCATAATAACTAGTATAATTAATAATCTTTTTTTCATATCTATCTCCTTTTAACTAATTTCTTTTCATGAATAATTTCATCACGTCCAGCACCTACTCCAATAAATTCAATTGGAACTCCTACATATTCTTCAATTCTTTCAATATATTTTATTGCATTATCTGGTAAATCTTTTCTATTTCTTATCTTACTAATATCTCCAAAATTACCTTTAAACTCTTCATAAACAGGAATACTTCTATTTAATTCTTCTTCATTAGTTGTAAACTCAGTTGTTTCTTTACCATCTATTTCATAAGCTGTACATAATTTAATTAAATCAAGTTTTCCTATTGTATCCAAATGATTCATACATAAAGCCGTTATTCCATTAATAAGAACTGCATACTTTAAAGCAACTAAATCTAAATAACCACATCTTCTTGGTCTTTTAGTTGTTGCTCCATATTCATTTCCAAGTTCTCTTATCATATCACCTATTTTATTATCTTGTTCTGTTACATAAGGACCTGCTCCAACTCTTGAAGAGTATGCTTTCATAACTCCATATACTTCTCCTATATCATGAGCATTTATTCCACTTCCAGTAATTATTCCTCCAATTGTTGGATTACTACTTGTAACATAAGGATAACTTCCAAAATCAATATCAAGTAGAGTTGCTTGAGCACCTTCACAAATAATTTTTTTATCTTCTTTAATTAATTTATGAATTAAAGTAGTTGTATCACATACATATTCTTTTATAACCTTAGCATATTCTAAATACTCTTTATATATTTTATCCACATTAATTGGTGGATAATTATATAAACTAAATATTTTATTCTTATTATCAACATTTCTTTTTAATAAATCATAAAATCTACTTGAATATAAATCTTCTATTCTAATTCCACATCTTTCATACTTATCACAGTAACATGGTCCAATTCCTCTTGCAGTCGTTCCTATCTTACCAGAACCTCTATTTTCTTCTAACATCTTATCCATTTCTATATGATAAGGAAATATAACATGAGCCTTAGTACTAATTCTTAATCCAGATACATCTTTACCTTTTTCTTTTAAAGAATTAATTTCTTCAATTAAAACTTTAGGGTCAACAACAACACCATTTCCAATTATAGCCAAAGACCCTTTATTTAATATTCCAGATGGTATTAAATGAAAAACATACTTTTCACCATCTACTTCAATAGAATGTCCGGCATTATTACCACCAGTTGCTCTTAATGCAACATCAGCATTACCTCCTAAATAATCAATTATCTTCCCCTTTCCTTCATCACCATAAAAACTTCCTAATACAACATCTACTTTACTCATATAACCCTACTCCTTTACTACACTTTAATTATAACTTAAATATAATAAATATACAATATTGTTTACATTAATAATTTAATTTTTTTATTCAATAAATGATACTGAAGATGATACTGTAAAAATATCTCCATTTTCTTATTTATCAAGGGCTTATAGTATATTATTTTTCTTCAGTATCACAAAAAAATGATACTGTAAATGATACTGTAAATTTAAAAGAAAGCACTTTCATGCCTTCTATTTTCAAAATTCGCGTCTCACATACATGCGAGTTTTACATATTAACCAATATTTTTCTTACATACTCTTTCTTCACTTAATCTTGTATTTTTTTTGCGACTCAGCTAGTCAAGATGTATGGTGCTGTTGAAGTTCCTTCACCCCCTGTGACTTCTATGTCAGATTTCAGATAAAGGACTGGCCGGACGCCGACGTTGTGACTCGCAAGGTAGCCGCTCACATTACCATCGCTAGTCCAGAAAGCGACATAGAGAGAGGCGTGGGAAGAGGGCGACAAGAACCATTCGTTAGACGAATGGTTGGCTTCTTTTTGTAGCCAACTG
>CANRDV010000104.1 GCA_947629475.1 uncultured Bacilli bacterium | reverse complement strand
TGCTTTTACTCTATCTACCCATATTCTTTTTTTATTTAAATCATTGTATGAACCTGCTTGGATTAGTTCTTCTTCTTCTTCTTTACCTTTTACTTCAACTAATCTAAACTTAAGAAGTTCTGGTTTTATTCTTTCGGTTCTACTTTTGTTTTCTTCACCTGTTGGAGTATCTCCTTCATCAAGGAAAATTTCAAAAACTACATCTTTCTTATACTTATTCTTTCCTTCTACTGAAAACTCAAAATACTCATCTGGATTATAAGTAACACTTGGCATGGCTTCTTTAATATTTACTGTATCTCCTTCTGTATACTTTAAAAATATATCTCCACTTATTAAAGTTTGATTACCTAAAGTCTTTGAATAAGTCCATAGAGCATAGGCTCCTCCTATCGATACAACAAAAACTAAAACTGCAATTAAGATAGTTACTACCTTTCTTTTATTTGATTTTTTTTCAACATTTAAATCCATGACTATACCTCCTATTTTTTCAAAAAATCGCTATGCGTTTTCGCTCAAACGCAAAAACGCATAGAAAAGATTGGCATTATTCATACCATTCTTCGCTATGCGAAAAATCAAATTTTATATTTGTATCTGATATTATACTTTTGGTGGTAACCCCCCCCCATGGTTGACAAATCGTTAACTTTTGAGACATTTCTGGGTCATTCACTAATTTTAGTTTAATTATTCTATCTGCCATATCGGGGCACCACCTTTCATATCATAATTCAATGATATCATACTTTTGAAAAAATTCAAGTGTTTTTTTCACTTTTTTTTACTTTTTTTCATTTTTTACAACTTTGTGTCAACCTCAATCATAGGAAAAATTGACATTCAAAACTATTTACTTTATAATAAAATCGGTGATGCTCATGACAATAACATTTAATGTATCTGATAAAACTAAAGAAAAGATGGTAGAATATTATAAAGAATTACAAAAAGAAGTTAAAGTAGATTATTATTTATTCCAAGCTAAAGAAAATAATGTTACTATTACTTTATATAAATCTGGAAAAGCTGTCTTTCAAGGTAGAAATGCTGATATTATATTTAATAAATGGTATATGTATGAAAATAATATAACAGATAATTTAGTCTCTAATACAAAAGAAATAGACTATATGAATTGTAATGCTATCGGAAGTGATGAAGCAGGTTGTGGTGATTACTTTGGACCAATTGTTGTAACTGCAACATATGTAACAAAAGAAGATATTCCTTATTTAGAAAGTATTAATGTTAAAGATAGTAAAAAATTAAGTGATTTAGAAATTATTAAAATTATTCCTAAAATTATTAATGTTATTAAATATAAAAGTACTATTATTTATAATAAAGATTATAATGATATTTATAATGATAAAATCAATATGAATAAAATTAAAGCTATGATGCATAATCAAGTATTATATGAATTAAATAAAGAAGTTGATAATGTAGATTATATTATAATAGATAAATTTGTTAATAATAATAAATATTATGAATATTTAAGTGATAATAAATTTATTCAAAAAGATATTACTTTTATTACAAAAGCCGAAGATAAGAATTTTGCTGTTGCTTGTAGTAGTATTATTAGTAGATATTTATTCTTAAAAGAAATAAATAAGATAGAACAGGAATTAGGTATTAAAATTCCTAAAGGTACTAATAAAGATGTTGATGAAGCAATTAAGGAAATAATAAAAAAATATGGTAAAAGTAAATTAAGGGAAATAGCAAAATTAAATTTTGTTACTACTAGAAAATTTAATTAAATTTATTTACAATATTTCATTAAATCTCTTTCAGTTGGATTACTATTTTTTTCAATAGTCCAATATTCATTATCTAGGTCATAATTACAACGATATACATCATAAAATGGAGTATCATAATAAATAACATTATTAATAGTTGTTGTAATAGTTCTAAACATTGGAGCTTCATTGTTAAGTTTTACATTTAAGTAATCTGTAAATAATAGTATTCCCATCGATAAAGTAAAAATTAATATTATAAGTAGTAATCTTATAGACCATTTAATTGGATTTAAAATTCTTGCAATTCCTATCATGAAGATTATTATTCCAAATACCGAATAAATAGAACCCCAACTACTCTCACTTGGAAATATCATTATCGCTGATATTGCAACAAATAAACCAAATATAATTAAAATTAAAGAAATAAGTTGATTATATTTTGATATTCTTTTAGTCGAATAATCAATTGTATTTACAATATTTTCTTCAAACTTTTCTTGATATTCTGTATCACTTACTTTCTCGCCACTCATTAAGTCGTTTAGGGTAATATCAAGTTCCATACATAAAGGTTTAAATAAGGATAAGTCAGGCATGTTTCTACCATTTTCCCAATTCCCAATGGTGCGGTCTGATACTCCTAATTTAGAGGCTAATTCTTGTTGAGTCATTTTTTTCTTCTTCCTACATTCAGCAATGAAATTACCAATATGTTTTTGATTCATATTTTTTCTCCTTTCACACCATCATTTTATAATATAATAATTAAATTTAACAGGAAATATATCAAGGGTAATATTTAAAAAGCCCCCAAATGGAGGCGCACTAAGTGAAAAACCATAAACATGCATTAATTAAATGTAATTTAATTATACAGATTTTTAGTTCTTTTGTCAATTTTTTTTGCATTTTTCTGTTGACTTTTTCAAATTTATTTAAAAAAATACATTTTTTATTAATTAATGTTAACTTTTTGTGAACTATGTGTTATAATCATCTTAGAGGTGTAAGATGATAAATATAGCAGTAAATAGTTTTCCAAAAATGTTAACAACTAGAGAAATGGTAGAACATTTAAAAGAAAAGAATATTAAATTTGAAAAAATAAGTGATAGAAAAGCAGAAAGGTATTTAAAGTATAATAATAACTATTATAATTTAACTTCATATAAGAATAACTTTGAAAAGTATACTCGTGGTAACTTAACTGATAAATTTATTGATTTAGATTTTGCATATTTAATAGATTTATCTATAATAGATATGCGAACTAGAAATTTATTATTTAAAATGATAACGGATATTGAACATTATTTAAAAATGAAAGTATTAAATACAATAGAAAGGTTACCTGATGAAGATGGATATAATATTGTAAATAAGTTTTTAGAAAAAGATTATAATGAAGATAAGAAAGTACATAAAAGTATTCTAGCTAAAGTAGGTAATACTTATTATGAAAGAATATTTTCTAAGTATGATATGGATGAAAATAGGAAATTAGAAAATATTCCAATATGGGAATTTGTTGAAATAATTACTTTTGGCGAATTTATTAGGTTTTATGAATTTTATACAAAAGAATAAAATCGTTATTTGCATAGTTCGGCTAATAGGTGTATAATATAAACATAATTGTGCATTGATGAGTGACTATGCAA
>CANRDV010000103.1 GCA_947629475.1 uncultured Bacilli bacterium | reverse complement strand
ACAAGAACCATTCGTTTAACGAAGGGTTGGCCTCTTTTTGTAGCCAACTACTATTTGATGCATCTCCATTAAATGAATTATATCCTAATATTGTATCCCAATAGCTATCACTTGCACTAAAGCCATAATCACTTGGATACATTAATCCTATTTCTCCTTCCCAATATGCTGCGTTATTTGCCCATACTCGACATGTATTATTTCCTGTTACCGCGCTTCCACTACTATTTGCACTTGGTCCTTTATTTCCGCTACATCCTGTGATTGCTCTTTCATATTTATATGCTTCTTTTGGCGTATCCTTTATGTAGTATGTACTATCATATGTTACTGTTCCCAAATACCATTTTGTTTTTTCTATAATTCCTTGCGCTTCACTTGTTAAGGTTTTCAAATATCCATTCTCGGTACCTTTCGAATTTAGCCAGTTCATTAATCCTGCATCTGCCCAGTTATTGTCAGAATTACTTCCATCATTATCCCAGTATGCATAATCATAATCATATGGACTACTAGTATTATTTCTTATATTAAATGTCTTACCATCTGCTACATATGTATCTGGCATATCTGCATATTTTAAAATTTCATCTCTTACTATTTTCATATGTTCTTGTCCTGCATCATCTTTGAAGATTCCTATTATTCTCCATAATTCATTGTTGAACTTTACATAATTCTTTGCTCCTAATCCGGAATATCTGTATTCTCTTATATTGCTTGCTCCTTTATTTGTTGCTATTGTATTGTCCATTGTTACTCCTATTATTCCACCTTTTTTAGATATGGTATTTTTTATTTTAGTAGTGGCTTTTTCTACTTTAATTCCGAGTTGATATGGTTCTAAAGAAGTTCCTTTTCCATTAGTAATTAAAATATCTGATTGTAAACTAAGAGTTGCTCTTGCTCTATTTCCATTATAATTTGAATGATTATTATATAAATAACCTGTTTTACTCCATCTTGTAACATCATAAGAAAGAGTATAGGCAATTGGAGATATCAACCATTCATGATTACTATGTCCTGAATTCATTTGAAGCCAACTAGAATTGGCAACTGTACCATCGAAAGTACCATAACCTAAGATAGTATTCCAATTTTTACTATCAGCACTAAAACCTACATCGCTTGGATACAAAAGTCCAATTTTACCTGTCCAAGTAGCAGCATTATCTGCCCATACTCGACAATTTTCATTTGCCATTACTGAACCATTGTTAGTATTCTCACTTGGACCTTTATTATCTTGACATCCAGATATTGCTCTTTCATACTTATATGCAACTCCTGGAGTATCACTTACATAATGTGAATCATCATATGAAACTGAACCCAAATAATATTTTGTTGCTGCTATCATTTTTTGAGAAAAGTCTGATAAATTAGTTAAAAATCCTTCATTGGATGAATTTTCAGCATTTAACCAAGATTTTAATCCAGAATTAGCCCAGTTATTACTATAACTTGAACCAAAATAATTCCAATAAACAACACTTCCACTTGGAGATAATGTATAGGTAGTACCATTAGCAGTATAACTTGATGGTATTCCTGATAAAACCTCATTTTGAACTATCTTAACTTTCTCATCTCCATCTTCATCTTTAAATACTCCAACTATTCTCCAGATTTCACAATTACTTGAATTTTGTTCAGTTATTCCATCTTTACAATTAAAATAGACATAATTATTTACATCAAGCCCTGAATAACGATATTCTCTTATATTTCCATTTTCAGAAGTAACTGGTTGATTATCATTGCTAACTCCAACTACTCCACCAATCGTACCTAACGTCTTTTTAACTACAGTAATTGCTCTATTATCTTCCTTTGGAAATTCACTTGCAACATGTATTTCTATTATTCTTTTAGAAGAGACTGTTCTTCTAAATAAAGCATAAGATGAATTTCTACCAATTAAAATTACTATATTTACAAGTGATAATAAACCAAATACTAAAATTAATACTTTACATCTTTTAATAAATCTCTTATCTTTTTCTTCTCTACTCATAATAACCTCTTTCTCTAAATAGTTTAAACATATTTATAATTAATATGCTTAACTATTATAACTAAATAAATTATAATATATTTTTACCCTATTGTCCAGACAATTATCACATTTTTATTAAAAAATGAGAGAATATAGGCGGTGGTGGTAAATATATTATGTTTGACAATAATTTAAAATTTTGTCGAGAAAACTTAAATATGACTCAAGAAGAGTTAGGGAATAAATTAAATGTCAGTCGAAAAACTATTTGTAATTGGGAAATGGCAAATGACCCAATTCCTATACTTAAATTAGTTGAATTTTGTAATCTATATAATTATTCACTTGATTATGTAACTGGTTTAACTAATGAAAATAATAAGCATTATAATAAAATAAATATAAATAAAAAAGAAATAGCTAATAGATTAAAAGTTTTAAGAAAAAGTCTTAAATTAAATCAAACAAGATTTGCTAAAAAATGTGGACTTCCTCAACAAACCTATAGTAACTATGAAACTGGACTTAATCTTATAACTACTACTAATCTATATGCTATTTGTAAAACATATAATATATCAATGGACTATCTATTAGGTAGAACTATAAAAGAAAAACAAGTTAATTATTCATGAAAATATAATTCAACTTGTTCTTTTATTTCTAACTCTAATCTTTCAATTGTACTATCTGTATGAACTTTATCCATTTCTTTTAGAACATTACTAGGAAAAATCTTTTTCATATCTTTATAATAATAACTTCCATCTCTTGGCATAATATAACTTTTTACTATAAACTCACTATCAATTTTCTCTATTTCAAACTTATATGGAATACTAGAGGCTGAATCTTCAATAATTTCATTATTATCTTGATAATAATTTTTTTCTAAAACCCAAGCATAAACATCATAACTATTATTTTTTTCAGTTATTAAATATGTTTTCATAGCAATAAATGTTTTCGTCTTACCATTATCAATACTTAAATAATCTTTAATAACTTTTTCTAGATTTACATCATCTATATTAACAGGTGGTGCATACTTAAATCCCCAAGTACTAAAGAAAACTGGTTCATTATTACGCATTCTTTTTATATCTATTCCAAATAAAGTTATTAAAGTTATAAGAATAATAACAATTAAACTTAATATTACTCCAAAGATTACTTTAGTATTATTAAGTTTCTTTTTACTATAACGAATTGTATTAATAATTGTATCTTCAAATCTTTTTTCTTTTTCTTCCCTCTTTATTCTTTCTCCATTTAATAATTCATTTATACCTATTCCTAAAGCATCACTTAAAGGTCTAAGTAAAGAGTAATCAGGTAACCCTCTTCCATTTTCCCATTTTGAAATAGCCCTATCAGTTACTCCAATTATATCAGCAAGTTCTTGCTGAGTTAAATTTTTCTCTTTTCTTAAACTTTGAATAAACTTACCTATCTTATCTTGTTGTCGAGTAGACGACTTCCATTCTTTTTCCATAAATTATAAACCTCTCTTCCCATTTTTTAAACTTTGTGTGAGGG
>CANRDV010000102.1 GCA_947629475.1 uncultured Bacilli bacterium | reverse complement strand
TTCATCTATTTGTCTAAAACCATCTTCGATTGCTTTATCAAAATCAGAACCTGCTACCTTAAACTCAATTATATAAGCTGTTATATTCTTATTAAATGGTTTTAATATTAAATCATATCTTCCATAGCCCGCTTCCCTGTTACTAGTTATTTCATAGTTATTACAGCCACTTCTTAACAATCCCATTGTAAATGCATGATAGAAGTTTTCTCCATTATTATTATCAGGTACATCATAATAACTAAAACTTTCTAAAACTATATTTTCAAAATTTCTTTTAAATTCTTCAATATCATTCTCATATAAATATTTTGTAAAATCATAAGTCTTTAAAGGACCAACCATAAACCAATCTTTAACAATACTTTCGAGTTCTTCTTTTACTTCTAAATTAGGAATTCTAAGTTTTACATCTTTTAAATCGGGTTTAAATTCGGCTGGTGTTAAATAACCACTTAACATAAGTAAAGTATAAATGTTATCTCTATCTCCCTCTAAATCAGTTAAATCTAATTTAATATTTAAATTAATATGTTCTATATAACCTGTTTTAAGTAAATTTTCATAACTATTTAATATTTCTTGTCTATTATTTAGATTATAAATTAAGTTTTTAATTAAGTGAACTCCTCCTGTATTTCCCCAATAAGGAATTAATGCATGGTCATAATTTCCAAGAAAACTTAAAATACTCCATGGATTATAAATAGTATATTTATTAAATAAATAACCATCATACCATTCCTTAACATCATCAAAATTATCAAGTAAATTGTATTCTCTTAAAACATCTTTTACTTCACTTTCTGTAAAGCCAAAATAAGTAGAATATCTTGAATATGTTAAATCATAATATACTATATTATTGGCTCCACCAAAAATATCTCCAAAAATCATGCCAATTATACCTGTTATTATTCCTCTTTTTAAATTATTGTTACCTTTAAATGTTATTTCAAATAATTGACCAATAAATTTTTTAATCTCATCATAATATCCCTTTTCATATGCATGAAAGATTGGAATATCATATTCATCTAATAAAACTATTACTTTTTCTCCATAATATTTATTTAAATAAGCAAGTAAATTAGATAAAGCATCTTCTAAAAATCTATCTTCTTCTTTTCTAATAATCTTTCTAAAATCTTCTTTTTCAATTTCATATAGTTTATCACTTTCTAATAAATATTCATACTTACTAAATAAATTTGCCATAAGTTCTTTATAAGACTTTAAAAAGTCTTGATAAGTATCTGCTTTTAAGTCTCTAAAAGAAATTGATACAACTGGATATTTATTCATTTCTTTTAAGTATTTTTCACCTTGATTCATTATTTTAAGTCCATTAAATAAAGTATTATCTTTATATTCAAGATTAAAATAATAATTAAGCATAGACAGATTTAAACTTTTACCAAATCTTCTTGGTCTTAGAAAGCATATTGCTTGGGAAGGATTATCTATTAATTCTTTAATAAATAATGTCTTATCAACATATAAATTCTTACTTTCTATTAACTCTTTAAAATCATTAGTTTTTGTATTAATTATCTTTCTCATTATAAAGCATCTCCTCTGATACAATCATATCATAAAAGTATTATAAAGTAAATTGTTTTCATGTATATTTTTTTATAACTAATAATAGAGACAAAGGGCTATAATTAAAAACTCTATCTAACATTAGGTTAACACTCGAGTGTTATATCTAAATAGTTATGTGATAGAGTTTTATTTTTTATCTTGTTTCAAGTCTTAATTTTTTTCCTTTAAAAGCAATTGCCATTTTTATTACTTTATCATAATCTTTTAAACTTACTTCATATTTCATTTCTTCTATTTGCTTAAAGGCTTTTTTAATAGTTTTTTCAAAGTTACTATCATCTCTTACTAATTTAAATTCTATTATATAAGCCGGGATATTATTAATTTTAGGTTTTAAAATAATATCATATCTGCCAAAGCCAGATTCCCTGTTACTTGTAACTTCACAATAATCATTATCCACCCGAAGTAACCCCATGGCAAATGCATGATAGAACGCTTCTGATGCAGAAGTTCCCGGTACATCAAGATAACTAAATGTTTCTAAAACAACACTTTCTAGGTCATTTCTAAAATCATCTATTGTTCCATTTATTAAATAACTAACCATAGTATTACCTTTAAAATCTTGGGTAAACCAACTAGTCGCCATTTTAATTAAATTCTTTTTAACTTCTAAATTAGGTATTTTTAAAGTCATATTTTCAAAGTCTTCATCTACTGATGCAGGAGTTAAATATCCATTTAACATGAATAGAGTCCAAACAGTATTAGGTTCTCCATTTAAACTTTTTAAATCCATATTTAAGTCTATATTAACATGTTCCTTATAACCTTTATCGATTAAACTTTCAAACTCAGTAAGTAAGTTTGTTTTATCTTTAGCATTATAAATTAAATTTTTAAGTAAGCCAACTCCTCCGGTATTAGTCCAATAAGAATCAAACTTTTTCTTTTCTAAATAAGTTAAAATACTAACTGGATTATAAATAGTAGTATTTCCAAATAGATATCCATCATACCATTCTTTAACCATATCTTTATTATCATCTAAATTATATTCTTTAAGTAAATTATTTACTTCTTCTTCCGTAAATCCAAAGTAATTAGAATATCTTTCATCAGTTATACTATAAACATTTATATTGTTTCCATCACTAAATAAATTTTCTTTACTTATTCTTGATATTCCTGTTATTATTCCTTTTTTAACTGGAGGATTAACTGGATTAGGTTTAAAGGTAGTTACAAATAATTGTCTCATGAAATCAATTATTTCTCTATAGTATCCTTTTTCGTAGCCATGTAAAATTGGAGTATCATATTCATCTAATAATACTATTACTTGTTCATTATAATATTTATTTAAATATTCTACTAAATATGATAATGCATCAGCAAGTTCACTCTCTTCTTCCATTTTAATTATTCTATTATAGAACTTCTCATCTATATCTGGATTTTCTAAAACATATTTATGCTCTTTATATAAATTAGACATAATTGTTTTATATTTATTTATAAATTCAGAATAAGTATCTTTTTTTAAATCTTTTAAACTTAAAAATATAGTTGGATATTTATTCATTTCTTTTAAATAATCATTACCTAATTTAGTTATATTTAATCCTTTAAATAAATATTTACTATCAAAGTCATTTCTAAAATAATAATATATCATAGACATATTTAAACTTTTACCAAATCTTCTTGGTCTTGGAAATAAACATGGCTTTCCCCATTCATCTATTATTTCTTTCAAGAATAATGTTTTATCTATATATAAGTAATTACCATCTATTAATGTTTTAAAATCATCTATCCCGGTTGGAACGTTTATTTTATTATTCATAAGTATCATCTCCCTTTGTTACTTATATTCTATCACAAAAGTCTCATAAAGTAAATTAATTTTACGAATTATTTTTTATGTATAAATTTTTTAAAATAACTAATAATAATAGAGACAGATGTATTATTAAGTTAATATATTTGTCCATAAGCCTTAAGGGCTAT
>CANRDV010000101.1 GCA_947629475.1 uncultured Bacilli bacterium | reverse complement strand
AAAGTAAATTACGATAATATTTTTATTAAGTTAAATGCTAATTTACCAATAAAAGCAGATGCAATAAATGCTATAGTCAAAAAAGTATTTGAACTTGCAAATATACGACAAAGAAAAAGAAAAGGCACTCATATTTTTAGGTATAAGATTGCAACTCTACTTCTAAAAAATGAGATACCACAAGTAATTATATCACAAATTTTAGGTCATAAGTCACCTGAAACACTAAAATATTATCTATCAGCTGATTTTTCACACTTAAAGCAGTGTGCATTAAGTATAGAAATATTTGAAAAAGAAAAAGAGGTTCAACTATGACTACATATATATCTTTTATGAAAGATAAATTTAGTGAATTTGAAAATTATAGAATTAGAATACATCGTTGGAGTAAAAACTATCCTAATTACTTAAAGGAATTTGATAAATATTGTGCACTAAATTATCTAAATGCAACAGAATTAACTCAGGAAATGATAGATTCTTGGTGTAAAAAAAGAGATACAGAAACTAATAAATCATTTAACAATAGAATAATGGTTATAATTGAATTTATAAAATATGCATGTTCACATAACATTGTAGATCTAATACCGCCAGAGTATTTAAAAGTCCAGAAAAATACACATAGACCCTATGCATTTCAAGATAATGAATTAAAAAATTTCTTTTTCTACTGTGATAACATTGAATTAAAAATTAATACCAAAACTGCTAAAAATCAACAATTAACTTTACCTGTATTTTATAGATTATTGTATAGTACAGGTATGAGACCTATTGAGGCAAGAATGTTAAAAGTTGAAGATGTTGATTTAGAACATGGTGTAATAAACATTAGAAAGTCTAAAGGTTATAATCAACATTATGTAGTAGTAAGTGATATGGTGAAAGAATATCTAATTAATTACGATAATGAAATTAGTAAGATATATATAAATAGAACTTACTTCTTTCCTACGGTTAGAGATAGCCATCATACAGCGAGATGGGTTGAACATAGTTTTAGAACACTTTGGAGTTTATGTAGTAAAAATTATGCTGTTGCTTATGATTTTCGGCATAATTATGCTATTGTTAATATTAACAATTGGGTTAATATGGGGGTTGATTTTGAAGATAAACTATACTATTTAAGCAAAAGTATGGGACATTCAAGCATCGAAACTACAAAGTATTATTACTCGTTAGTTCCAAAAATGGCTAATATTTTTAGCAATCAAATCAATGATAGTTTTTCACAAATTGTTCCGGAGGTATATCATGACGAAGATTAATAGTGAAGCGTTAGAAATAATAAAGTATATAAATAAATATTTAAATGAATATCTAAGAAATGTTAAAACTACAAGTAAAAACACTTTAAAAGGATACAAAGACTCATTAAAAATATATTTAGAATATCTTGAAATAAATGGTATAGCACCTATGAAATTAAGTTATGATTGTTTTAGCGGTGAAAGAATCGAAGGATGGCTAGCTTATTTAAAAGATATCAGAAAAAATTCTAATCAAACAATTAATTTAAGATTAATTGGATTAAAAGTCTTTTTAAAGTTTTTAAGTGAGAAAGATGTCTCTTTGTTATACATATATTCTGCTGCTTCTACCATTGAAAAAAGAAAAGTAGTTAAGCCCAAAGTAAAAAGTGTAAGTAAAACTGGTATACAATGTCTTTTTGACAACATAAATCAAAAAAGTAAAACTGGCAGAAGAGATTTAACAATGTTTGTTTTAATGTATAACACTGCTGCAAGATTAGATGAAATTTTATCTTTAAGGTTATGCGATTTACAATTAGATGCTATTAATCCCTATGTAACTATTATCGGGAAAGGAAATAAAATGCGTACATTATATCTACTTCCTAAGACAGTTGAGTTTTTGAAATTTTATATACAGGAAAATCACTTAGATAGTGATAAAAATAACTTCCTATTCTTTTCGAAAATCAAGGGAAAACAATTTAAATTAACTGAACAGGCAATTGAAAAACAAGTAAAGAAATGGGCTACAATAGCAAACGCTAGCTCTTCAGAAGTTCCTATTGACTTACATCCTCATCAACTTAGGCATTCAGCAGCAACGCATTGGTTAGATGATGGAATGAATATAGTTCAAATATCTTATCTTCTTGGCCATGAAAATTTAGAAACAACTATGATATATTTAGAAATAACTACTGCTCAAAAAGCTAAAGCTTTAGAAACCTTACCAGATGTGAGTACTGAAAAAGTTTGGAAGACTGAAATTGATAAATTAACCGATCTAATTAAATAATATTATCCCAACTAATTTAATATTCTTTCCTTATAAAATAAGGATTTTATCAAAAAGTCGGGATAATAAAAAGGTTGGGATAATAATATGTGGAGAAATATTCTTAAAGTATACAGAAGGAGATACCATAAATATTAAGGAAGCAATGCCAAGTGTTACTTATAATCCGGATGAATACTTTGAGTTTTCTGTAGAAGGAAAGAATAAGTATTCTAAAGATGTAATCTATGAAATACTTCTTGAGGAAGGAGACGAACCAACTGGTAAAGAAAATGAAAGTAGAAATGTAAGAATAAAACCGGAACTTCTTAAGTTCAGACTTGTTGAAGTAACAACTGATGAAGATGAAAATGAACAAGAAGAAGAGTTAATTCAAGAAGGGAGTTATGATTCAATTCAAAGAAAAAGAATCTGGGTCGATAGAGTAGAAGCAAATACCAATACCGAAATAAAATATACATATAGATTATATATGTGGATATCAAATGATGCTAAGATAGGAAATATGGAAGGTGCAGATTATACAGCCGAAGTTTGGAATAATAATGTTTATGCATCAGTTAAAGTCGGAGTAAATGGAGACTTTAATGAAAAAGACTTAACAGAAGATTATTTAATCTTAAATGCAACAAATGAGTCAGGAGAAAAGTATGATTTAAAACAACCAATTCAAAGTGATGAAGATATAACAATAACATTAGGTTCAAAAAGAGAGGTAACAAAATTTGTAGTAGAGAAATCAAAAGAAAATCCAATCTCAGCAATAAGTTTAGAAGAACCAACAGAATATAAAGCAACTCGTAATGATACAACAAGAGCCTGGGAAGCCAAGGTAACAATCGATGAAACAGGAATCTATGATTACTATGCAGTCTATGATGAAGAAAATAGTATAAATTCAAAAACGTATAGTTTTACAGTGTTAATGAACCCAGATAGATTTGTCAAAGTAGAAAAGCCAACAAGTGAACTATGTAAACAAGACTTAACCTATACCGGAAGTCCTCAAGATTTAATAGATGAAAGTAATCTAGATAAACAAGGATATACAATAACTCAAGTCCAAGGAACGGATGCAAATAGTTATGAAGTAAAAGCAAAATTAAAAGATAAATTTAGATGGTCAGATTCTTCACAAGAAGATGCAACATTCAATTGTACAATAGGACCAAAGACAACAATATTAACATATGAACCAACGACTAAATTAAGTGTAGCTAAAGGTTCAAAAGGAACAATTAAAATAACTGCACCAACTTCAGGTACATTTGAAGTAACATCCAAAGCGAGTGGAACAGCCAGCGTAACATTCGAACCAGCAAGTGGAACATCAACAACAGTAACAGTAAATGGAGTATTGGAAGGTTCAACAAGTTTAGATATTAAATTTACCCCATCAAATAATAA
>CANRDV010000100.1 GCA_947629475.1 uncultured Bacilli bacterium | reverse complement strand
AACCTTTGTTAGTAATCTATCGAATACATAAGGTCCTTTTTTAAGACTTCTTGCCATATTTACTCTCCTTATTTACCATTTCTACGGCGAACGATTAATTTATCGCTTGCTTTCTTCTTACGAGTTTTATATCCAAGGGCTGGTTTACCCCAAGGAGTAACTGGTCCTTTACGACCAACTGGAGCTCTACCTTCTCCACCACCATGTGGATGGTCATTAGGGTTCATAACTGAACCACGAACCGTTGGACGAATTCCTAAATGTCTTGTTCTTCCTGCTTTTCCTAAACTAACTAATTCATAGTCAGTATTTCCAACTTCTCCAATTGTTGCCATACAAGTTCCAAGTACCATTCTTTGTTCACCACTTGAAAGTCTTACCATAACATATTTTCCTTCACGTCCTAAGATTTGAGCACTAGCTCCAGCACTTCTTGCTAAAGCTCCACCTTTCTTAGGTTGAAGTTCAATGTTATGAATTACAGTACCAACTGGAATATTTGCAATTGGTAAAGCATTTCCAATTTTAATATCTACATCATTACCACTTATTACTTTGTCTCCAACTTTTAAATTAAGTGGTGCTATTATATATCTTTTTTCTCCATCAATATAGTTAATTAAAGCTATATTGGCACTTCTATTTGGGTCGTATTCAATACTTGCTACAGTTCCTTCAATATCAAATTTATTTCTTTTGAAATCAATAATTCTGTATTTTCTCTTTTCTCCACCACCATGATGTCTTACTGTAATTCTTCCTTGATTGTTACGACCACCATTTTTCTTCATTGTAACTGTTAGACTTTTTTCAGGAGTACTTTTAGTAATTTCTTCATTTATTAAAGTACTCATTCCACGTCTAGCGTTTGTTGTTGGTTTAAAATTCTTAATTGCCATCGTAACCTCCTAGTTAAGTTCAATCGTTTGACCAGGTTTTAAAGTAACAATTGCTTTTTTGCATCTATTACTAAGTCCTGTATAACGACCTACTCTTTTTTTCTTTACTTTCATATTTAAAGTTCTAATTTCAACTACATCTACTTTAAATATTTTCTCTATTGCTTCTTTAATTTCTATCTTTGAAGCCTTTGGTGATACTTTAAATGTATATTGATTTAAAGTTTGTCTATCACTTGACTTCTCAGTAACTAAAGGAGCTTTTATAATTTCTAAATATTTTGTATCCATTATTTCAATGCCTCCTCAATACTTTTCAAAGCATTACTATCGATAAGTAGATAATCAGCATTTAATATATCTAAAACATTTAATTCATATGGTTCCATAATTAGAATGTTTTGTAAATTACGACTTGCAAGAATAACATTTTCTGTTAACTCATCCATAACAATAAGTACTTTCTTTTCTGTTAATTTTAAACTATCTAATAATTTTAACATTTCTTTTGTTTTTGGAACACTAACTTCTATCTTATCAACAACGATAATTTCTTTATCTTTGTTTTTATAAGTTAGGGCTGACTTTAATGCTAATTGTCTTTCTTTACGATTCATCTTTATTTTATAGTCACGTGGTACTGGTCCTAAAGCGATTCCGCCACCTCTCCATTGTGGAGCTCTAATTGAACCTTGACGAGCACGTCCTGTTCCTTTTTGTCTCCATGGTTTACGACCACCACCAGATACTTCACTTCTTGTTTTAACTTTATAAGTTCCTTGTCTTAGACCACATCTTGCGACATTAATTGCATCTCTTAATACATTGTCGTTTGGAGTAATGTCAAAGACTTCTTTACTTAATTTTACATCGTTAACTCTTTCCATTTTAATCCTCCTCTCTAATAGATAAACTATTCTTGTTCTACTTTCTCTTCTGTTTCTTCGGCTGTTGTCTCTTCTTCTTTAACTTCTTCAGTAGTTTCTGAAGCTACTTCTTCCTCTACAGGAGTTTCTTCTTCTACTTCATAGAACATCAATTCTTCTTGTTCGTTTATCTTATCAGGATTTTTAACAGCTGACTTTATAATCACTAATGATTTCTTTGGTCCTGGAACATTTCCTTTAATTAAAATTAAATTATTTTCTAAATCAATTTTAACTACTTCTAAGTTTTGAACTGTTGTAAGTTCATGCCCCATGTGTCCAGGTAACTTCTTACCTTTTAATACATGCATTGGTAGAAGTGTTCCCATTGAACCTACTCCTCTATGGTATTGACTACCATGTCCCATAGGTCCTCTTGTTTGGTTGTAACGTTTAATTACACCTTGGAATCCCTTACCTTTAGAAATTCCTGAAACATCAACCATTTCTCCTTCTTTAAATATACTAGCATCAACTTCTTGCCCTAGAGTATACTCACTAATATTAACCCCTCTTATTTCTTTTAAGTAGCGCTTAGGTTCGGCATTTGCTTTTTTTAGATGCCCAAGTTCAGGTTTGTTTAAACTTTTTTCTTTTACCGTAAAACTTCCAAGTTGAACAGCTTCATAACCATCTTTTTCTAAAGTTTTAATTTGGGTTACAACATTTGGTTCAACTTCAATTACTGTAACAGGAACTAGTTTTCCACTTTTTGTAAAAACTTGAGTCATTCCAATCTTTTTACCTAAGATTCCTTTCATAACTTTTTTCCTCTCTTTCCTATTAATTTTTTTGTTTAATATCAATATCAACACCACTTGGTAAATCAAGATGCGTTAAAGCATCAATAATTTCCTTGCTTGGATTTTTGATATCAATAAGTCTTTTATGAGTTCGCATTTCGAATTGCTCACGTGAATCTTTGTCCTTATGTACAGCTCTTAAAATAGTAAACTTCTCAATTTCCGTTGGAAGTGGAACTGGTCCACTGATTTCTCCACCTGACCTTTTGACAGTTTCAACTATCTTTGTACAAGCAGTATCAAGTACTCTGTGGTCGTATGCTTTTAATCTAATACGAACAACTTGTTTTGACATTTGTTGTCACTCCTTTCGTCTATATCTTGTATAGGCTTGCTCCATGTAAATTTCCCGGCAACGCGTCCTCGTGTGTCGGCTACCTTACATATCATCGCTCCCAAACACAACTGATATTTTAACACACCAGTTTCAATAAAGTCAAGCATTTTTTAAAGTTTTTTTCTTATTTTTTTAACTTAAACAAGACTTCCTCATATTATATGCCTAATAATTGTTATTTTATAACTTATCCTATTCCCACTTTTTTATTTATTTTTCTAACTTTTTCTTGTATCAACGTTACCTTTATAGTATTTATCTTAAAATATTTATAATATTTTTATCGCTTTGATATCTTATTAATATATAATTAATGCATGGGTATACTTAATTCGTTAGGTGCTAATCCTTTATAATATAGACATTTTTCCATCTTAGGACTGCATCCAAAAAATCTATTTGTAAAGGAGGTGGTGTATTATGACGTTAAGAGAATTTTTTCTTCATGTTGTAATAATACTACTAGTTGTTTTACTTTACATCATGTACTTACATCAGTAGGAGCAACAAGAAAAACACACTAACGATTGTCTATTGTTGTTAGTGTGCTGAGACAAAAATTTGAATTAGTACCTAACCTAGACAATTAGGTATATCCGCATATTTTTTATGAAGCATCTCTTCATGTATACATATTATCATATTTTATTTTAAAAATCAAGTATATTTTCAAAAGAATTTTTTCCTTATTAATTCTCAATGTAAATGCAACTCTTATAGTATCAATTGCATTTACATTGAGAATACTAATTGCATTTACATTG
>CANRDV010000099.1 GCA_947629475.1 uncultured Bacilli bacterium | reverse complement strand
AAATGAGATTATTACTTGAAAAAGTAATAAATAACCCAAAAGTGGTTGATTTATTTATTGAGGAATTTTCTGCTGCTGCTGATGAAGCTAAAGAAGATATTAAAAAAAATATAAAAATTAGATCTTTATTAGAGGAAATCTTAAAATATGCAAAAGATAATACTGATAAAGATAATGATTTATAATTTATAATTTGCTTATTATGGTAAAATTATAAATTTCATTGAAAACAGTTTAATACATTGTTATAATAATTATGGTACAAAAAAAGAATAATAAAATTATTATTCTATCGCCTAGGGACGCGATGATTTTTAACAGTATCACGTTTAATAAATAATTGTTCTAATGGAACATCCAAAGTTTTAGCAATAAAACCAATATAGTCGATTCTAATATTTCTTTTAGCGTTTTCAATAGAAGAAATATATACTGGAGTGGTCCCAAGTTTGTCTGCGAAATCTTCTTGCGACCATTTTTTCAATAGTCTAAAATAGATTATATTATTTGCTAAAATTTTTCTTGCTTGTGTTCCATATTCGGCATTTTTAATTTTATCATCACGTCCTTTCTTTTTAACTTACTATTATTGTAATAAGTTTGTTTTGAACGTACCATACTAACTATGTAGTAAGTTATATTGACTGCTAACTGTAAGTTATGTTATTTGAAAGGCGAAATTGTACCATAAAGTAGGGATTATATTTTAGAAGAGGAGATATAAAAAGTGGAAAAAAAATTAACCGAATATACAGAAAATGTATCTAAAAATATTAGTAGTAAGATTCAAGCTATAAGAAGTATTGTTTATCATTATGATTTATCTAGTATAGTTATTAATATTAAAGATTTGAACGAATTAGAAAGAAATATGGTGCTAGAACAACTTATTAATAATAATTTAAATTTATTAAAACCTATTTTGAATAAAAACAATTATAGAAAAATTATTAGAGAAGTCGAAGATATAACTGACTTTTTTGATACAGATAATATTAGTGCCATCTCGGAAGAAGGAGATTCAATTACGGATGATTTATTGTATAAATTAATGGAAGAAAATCAATGGAGACTTAATTTACCAATAAGCATTGAAAATATTAAGAATTATTATGTTAGAAGTAATATTAGAAGTAATGAAATAACTGATGTACTGTTATGGATTATTTTAAAATTAATGACTATTTATTATTGTTTAACTAATCCTAAAACTGCTAATTAATAAAAACAATAATTCCTACTTTTAATTTGTATGGATAATAACAATCCATACATTTTTTGTATAAAAAACGACAAATTATTTTTTGTCGTATATTTAAATTTATTTTATATACATTTTATTAGATCTTCCAACAAGCCAATCAATAGATATTTTGTAATGTTTTGCAAATTCTATAAGTGGGTATGTGTGTATAAGAATTTTACCTAATTCATATTTCGAATAATTGGATTGGTCTACTTTTATTATATCAGCGACTTTGCTTTGACTGTCATTGTTTTCCATTCTTATTTTTTTTAAATTATTACCTAAAACACCCTTATCAATTTTATGATTTATGATTTCACATTTTTTAATATTTGATAATTCGCAAATATAATCTAAACTAATACTGTAATAATTACAAAAATCATTAAGTTTTTGTAGTGGAATTACATCAATGCCATTTTCCCAACCAGCATAAGTAGATCGACTTACTTTTAGATATTCAGCAAGTTCTTTTTGCGTATTATCAAAATAAGTTCTAATTTCTTTCATTCTTTCAAATATCATCTGGACACCTCACGATATAATTTTCCCATTATTTTGAGAAATATCAGGAAATGTGTCGGGATATTACCTAAAATATGATATAATAAACATGTATAGAAAAGAAATATTGTGTCGATGTATGAAATATGGAAAAAAACTTAATTCTAATGACACAAATAAGAAGAGATATTTATTAAAAAATGTAGGTGTTGAAATATGAGTTATAGTAGGGAAAAATTAGCCAATATTATCAAAAAAAATATTAGAAAGTATAGAAAAGAAAGTAACTATACTTCTAAAGAATTAGCGGATAAACTTAATCTAACACATGGGTATATTAGAGATGTTGAATGTTTATCACGAGATAAAATTCCAAATGTAATTACACTAGGAAAGATTGCGAGTGTATTTAATATTGAAATTAAAGAGCTATTTAGAGAAGAAGGGGAAAAATATGAATAATAATGATGTAATTAGTAATAAATTATTAGAGTTAAATAACAAGTATATACAAAAACAAACAATTTTAGATGTAAAACAACTAGAAAATAAAATTAGATTTTATGAATCTAAAATATACTTTTTAAAACAAGAATCACCTCTTACCCAAAAGAAGAAGATAGAAAAAAATAAAAAGATAAAAGAATATGAAAAGATTATTGATGATAGTCAAATAAAATTATTAAATTTATCAAAAACATTTGAAAAGTAATTTTATGTTTTTTAAGTTGCTAAAATAATATCTAAATTAAATAAAAGTCTGATATAATATTAGTGAATCAAAAAGTAATTTGAAATTAAGAAGTGATGTAATATGAAATATAGAAATGAAATAGTGATTACTTTAATAATAACTATATTAGTATTGTTTTTAAGATGGATGAATATTTTACAACTAGAAAATAATTTAGGTAAGCCATTGATAATGATGTGTTTAATTATAATTTGTAGTTTTATTTCTATATTATTTCAAAACAATATAGATAAAAATCACAATAATGATAATCTTAATTACAAAAATATAGATATATTAAAGTATATATGTGCCATTTTAATCATTATTTTACATTTACGACCTTTTCAAAATTTTTCAGATGAATTAGATCTTGCATTTAATAATATAATAACAAGAATATGTGTTCCTATGTTTTTCCTAATAACTGGCTATTTTGTAGCGAAGAAGGAGAAAGATAATCCGAACTATATAAAGAATTATATTAAAAAGACAATACCTTTATATTTAGTATGGAGTGCCATATATATACCTGTAATTGTCGGATATGCATTATTAAATATATCAACAATAAATAGTTATTTATCTAGTATAACAATACCTTTATATTTTTTAATACCACTTATAATAGTAATTATACCTATTGCTTTAATAATTGCTCTTATTTATACGGGTGTTTATTATCACTTATGGTATTTTCCAGCGTTAATTTGTTCTTTAATTGTTTTATCAAAATGGAAGAAAAAATTTAATATCAAAATTTTACTAGCAATTTCATTTGTTTTATTGTTATTCGGTGCTACTGAAACATATTACGGAGTATTGCCTTTTAATATGCAACGATTACTATCGTTTTATTACAATATATTTTTTACTACTAGAAATTTTTTGTTTTTTGGTTTGTTTTATGTGGTACTTGGATATTTTATGGGTTCAAAAAAAGATCTTTACTCAAAATATTGTTTTGAAAAATTAGTTATTTGCATTTTCTTTTTAATATTTGAAGCAGTTATATTACATGATATGCATAGATTAAATAGTAACATATTATTATCATGTGTACCTTTGACATATTATTTATTTATATCTACTATTTATTTTAGTAATAATTTAAAAATGAGTTTTCAATTTAGAGACTTATCAAAATATTATTATTTTATACATCCAATGATTATCTTTATTATTTCAATAATGTTTAAAAATATAATTAATTATCCATATCTTAGCATTTTAATAGTATTGATAATAACACATATTATTTCAATAATAATTATTAAATTAAAGAAAAAAAATAAAAAGTTAATTATTTAACAAATTACAATTTGT
>CANRDV010000098.1 GCA_947629475.1 uncultured Bacilli bacterium | reverse complement strand
AAACTCCTACTAATGTCCTTGGTTGTTGGGTAATAAATCATAATTTTAAAGGAATTAAGGAAGGAGAAAAAATAACTATAAGTGGAAGTTATGATATAAATATTTGGTATTCTTATGATTCAGATACTAAAACAGATGTTGTAAAGGAAACATTTAATTATAAAGAAGAAGTTAATATCAGAGAAAAAGAAGGGGTTGACTATACCGATGCTTCAATTATTGTAAGAAGTTTAAAAGACCCTAGTTGTAAGGAAGTCAATATAGATGGTAATAAGATTAATTATAAAGTTGAAGAAGAGTTAGGAATAGAATTAATTGGTGATACAAAGGTAAAAATTTTAGTTGATGAAAATATGGATGATTGGGAAGAAATAGTTGATGAAACAAAAGCTATGGATGATATTGATAAAGAAGTAAAAGAAAATTATTTAGAGGAGAAAGAGGACAAATAAAAACATAAGGTTTTGAAAAACTTTATGTTTTTTTAGATTATTCAACTTCACTTGCCCAAAGACCATGTTTGTTACAATAAGCATATAATATTCCTTTTTCATAAGGGAATATGGCTTTAGCTTCTTTATCTAAGTAAACGAATTGCTCTTTATCCTTAGTTTGAAAACAAATCCATTCAATAAAGTGGTCTTCATCCATTACATGATTAACTGTAACTATTAACTTATCATTATCTATTTCAAAAGTTGGGACGTGTTTTTCAAAACTTGCATCAGTTGAATTTGGAGTGAGTGTCTCAAGATGGTCTCCACAACAAGTAACTCCTTCACACTTTAATTCTCCCATAACTTTAAATAAGTTACCACACTTTGGACATCTTTTAAATATTAATTTTTCCATATCTTTTTCCTTTCTTTAAAAATTATAATATAAAAAATTAATTAATTCAACTTTTATTGTCTTTTTTTTAAAATTTGATATAATAAAAATAGAGAGGAGGATATTGTGAAAGAGATATTTAAAAGAACAACTAATTCTATAATTATATCAGCAGTTATAGCTTTATTAATTGGATTTATTATGATAATATGCCCTAATATGTCAATTAAAACAATTAGTATGATTGCATCAATTTATATTATTTTACATGGTATTATTTTAATTGTTTTAGATATTAAGTCAAGTATGTATTATATTCCTATGGATTTAATGTTAGTTGGTATTTTATCAGTTGTTTTAGGAATTATTCTTCTTTTGAAACCTAATATATTATCAACTTTATTTACAATTGCAATTGGAGTATGGATAATTCTTTCAAGTATTAATTCTTTAAAAATGGCTATTGCTTTAAGAGACCAAGATGTTCCATGGGTTTTATTACTTTTATTTGGAATTATTGATTTAATTCTTGGAATAGTAGTTGTCTTTAATCCATTTACAGCATCTATTTCTTTAATGATATTTATAGGTATTATGCTTATTGTTCATTCGATTATTGATATAGTTGATATAGTTATTATTAAAAGGGATGCTAAAAAGATTAGTAAGGCTATTGAGTTAAAATTCATAAAAAAATAAGCAACTTCGGTTGCTTTTATTATACTTATTTATTGGTGGAGCTGGGGAGAATTGAACTCCCGTCCGAGATTATAGATAGAAAAATGTCTACAAGGTTAGTTAATTCAAAAGGTTCATTAGGAAATAAGTGAATTAACAAACATAAACCTAACTAGTTTAGTAAAGTTCGTTATTACTCCTAAACAAAGTAATAATATAATCTACTAAAATGAATCCTTAAGAAATTCCGTAGATAAGAAAATCAGAAGGATATTTGCCTTTATAAGACTAGGCAAATGCTAATTTATTACTGTTTCCAGTTATTTTTAAATTCCATTTAACGCATAGGTACGCCTTGCAATTTAACACCCGATGTAATCCCGTCGAAACCAATGCAGCCCCATCTACATGTATCATTATATACTATTTTTGAAAAAAAGTAAAGGTTTTTCTTGCAACTTATTGACTATTTTTTTTTAATGTGATAATATTTATATAAGGATATGGAGGCTAAAAAAATGAAAAGTTATATAGATAAAAAAGGATTTACGTTAGTTGAGTTATTAGCAGTTATCGTAGTGCTTGCTATTGTTATGGGATTAGCTGTTGCTGGAATTACTAGAGTTATTGATGATGCTAGAAAAAATACTTTTGTTGCAGATGCTCTTATGTTTTTAGATGGTGCTCATCAATTAGTAACTTCTGATAATGTAAATAATTTTTTTGGAAATAGTGATAGTGGTGGATATGCTCCAAGTTGTAGTGATAAATCAGGAACATCAACAATTATTCCTCTTGCAGCTATTAATCTAGACCAAGGTGGTGTTAAAAGTCCTTGGGGAAAGAAATACAATAAGGGTGAAAGTACATCAGTAGGAGATAAAACTGGTTCTTATATTCAAGTTACTTCTTTAATTGAAGAAAGTGGTAATTGTAAATTTAAATATGCTATTTATTTAACAGATGGTGTGCATTCAATTGGAACCGCAACTGCAGCCGGAGGTGACGATAAGTCAGGACCTATACCAGAAGAAAATGTAAATAATTCAATGGTTAGAATGGATTCTTAAAATAAAGTTCGAGAAATCGAATTTTTTCTTTGATATTTAAAAAAAATTTGGTAAAATAGATATAGAAAGAAGGTTTTTATGTTAATAATAGGTTCCCATGTAGGTTATAAAAAAGATAGACAAATGTTAGGTAGTTTAGAAGAAGCTTTATCATATGGTGCTAATACATTTATGTTTTATACAGGAGCTCCTCAAAATACAATTAGATATGAAATAGATAAGGATAAAGTAAAAGAAGCAAAACAAAGAATGCTTGAATATAATATTGATATAGAGAAAGTTATAGTTCATGCTCCATATATTATTAATTTAGCAAATGATGACCCTATGAAATATGATTTTTCAATTAGTTTTTTAAAAGGTGAAGTAGAAAGATGCCATGAATTAGGTATTAAATATATGGTTCTTCATCCAGGAAGTCATGTAGGTCTTGGAATTGATAAAGGAATAGAAAATATAACTAATGCTTTAAATATCGTTTTAGAAAATGATTTTGATGTTACTATTTTACTTGAAACAATGGCTGGTAAGGGTAGTGAAGTAGGAAGTAATTTTAATGAATTAAAAAGAATTATAGATGGAGTAACTAAAAAAGAATTAATTGGTGTTTGTATGGATACTTGTCATTTAAATGACAGTGGTTATGATATAAGTAAGTTTGATTTAGTTTTATCCGAATTTGATAAAATAATTGGACTTAAATATTTACATTGTATTCATATCAATGATAGTAAAAATATATTAGGTGCTAGAAAAGATAGACATGAAAATATTGGATATGGAACAATTGGTTTTGATAATTTATTAAAAGTAATTTATAACCCTAAATTAGAAAATATTCCTAAAATATTAGAAACACCTTATATTTTAGATAAAGCTCCTTATAAAGAAGAAATAGAAATGATAAAAGAAAGAAAATTTAATGAAAAATTAAAGGAAAATGTTGATTAATTTAATTTTTTTTGATAAACTATTATTGTTTTATCAAAGAGGTTATTTATGAGTAAATTTTATAAAGATGAAATTGTTGAAGGTTGTGTAACAGGAGTTGAAAGTTATGGAATTTTTGTTACACTTGATGAATATTATAGTGGTTTAATACATATATCTGAAATATCTGATGGTTTTGTTAGAGATATTAATAAAGTTGCTAATATTGGAGAAACTATTAGAGTTAGAGTACTTGATAGTGATGATGATACTTTTCATGTTAAGTTAAGTATAAAAAATTTAAATTATCGAATGAAGAGAAAAAGTGTAAAAATTGAGGAAACAATTCATGGTTTTAGTACTTTAAAAGATAATCTTCCAAGATGGATAGAACAAAAAAATGAAAATAATTAAAAAAATTTTTAAAAATTATTGACATATCAAAAATAAAATGGTATATTTAATGATGTCTGTTGAGAAATGGGCGATTAGCTCAGTTGGTTAGAGCACTTGCCTTACAAGCAAGGGGTCATAGGTTCGAGTCCTATATCGCCCACCA
>CANRDV010000097.1 GCA_947629475.1 uncultured Bacilli bacterium | reverse complement strand
CATAATTATTTTTTAAAGTAATGTCCCCTGTACCAGATCCTGCTCCAGCAATGGTAGCACCAGTTGCTGTTAGCATAATCTTAATTTGGTTAGATTTAAATCTTTTCCAAGTTCTAGGGGCATCAGCATCTTCAGCAGTTTGTTCTGGTGGATTTCCTGATGGGGCATCTCCAGCAACAGCATATACATAATATGTTACAGGACTAGCACCTTGAGGTAAAGAACCAGTTATACTAAATTCAGCAATATTTTCGCTTACTGCACCATCTCCATCAGACATTGGGAAAGAATTATCTCCATCAATAGTAGGATTATCTTGTCCCGCATCTACCGAAAAGGTAATTGAACCAGTTGTAATTATATTGTTTGATGTTCCTGTTCTTGAGTAAGTAAAGAATGCAAAAGTTACACCTACTACTGCAATTACTAATATTGCTATACCAACAATTGATAAAACAACTTGCTTTGAATTATTATTCCCTTCCATTTTTCATATCCTCCTTATGTTATTAATATTATCACGAATTACTTAAAATAGCAACACTATTTTTTGTTTTTTCAAACAAAAAAACGGATTAACTATCCGCTTTAACTATCCGCTTAATTATTTATTTTTTATCCATTAAATGCTGGATCATCACTAGCAACTACTTTTAATTTTATAGAGTAATAATGGTCACTATAAACTTCACGATCATCTTCTTCTTTGTCTTGAGTTAAGTTTTTAGAGTTATCAGCATCAAGAGTCTCATCATAAGGTAAAGGTGAATCTCCCTTTTCAGTAGAACTAGCACGATATGTCTTACTATAATCAGTATCTGAAATAGTAACAGTGCTATTAATCCACATATGAATTGTGAATTTATGATCAATACTTTCTCCTGCTTTTAAAGTACCAGTTGCAAGTAATAAACCCTTAGTTCCATCACCAGTATCAACATCTTCAAGTTTTCCAATTGCTTTTCCATAAGTTTTTGCCTCAGATGTAAGATCAGTCTTGTAACCATCAGTAATAGTAACTGCTGAATCAGTTGCACCTGTTACAGATAAACCTAAACTAATTTCACTATCTTTGAATGGCTTCCAAGTTCTTGAGGTATCTCCTTGTGGATTAGCAGGTTCTGTTGGCGCTGTTCCTTCAATTGCATAAACCTTATAAGTTACAGGATTAGCACTTTGAGGTAAAGAACCAGTTACAGTGAAATCTATATTAACTGCATCACTATTAATTTCTTCATTACTCAAAGGAAGATTATTTTCTGCTCTAATAGATAATATATCTTCATCATTTATTAAAAAAGTATTAGTTCCTGATGATATAAAATAATTATCTTGTCCTAAAGTTAATGATATCCTAAATGGATTTTCTCGACTGCCATCTCCATCTTCTAAAACTACATTACTCCTTAAATAGAAAGTAGGTCTTACTGCATAAGCCAAGTTATTATCATGATAGCTTAATTTACCATTCTCTTTTATACAAATTATTTTATTTTCTTTTCCTTTCGTAATTGTCCACTCGTTTGCTCCTAAATACAACCAATTATCTTGATTTACCTCGTCACCTTTTTTATCCCAATATTTAGGATTATTTGCAAATAAATAATCACTAACATACATTAACCCTATTTCATCTTTATAAACATTTTTACTTTTCTTTATTTCATTTTGAAAAATAGTTGCTGCAGTTTCCTCTATATTGAAATCTTCTCCTACATATATCCAATCTTCTGGATACGCTATACCTTTATATTCATCCAAATAATTATAAAAATTATTATTTAAATTTGTTTTATTTAATAAGCTTTCATTCCAATTATGATAAAGTTCAGCACTATTATACCAAAAATATGTATGTATTTTATCGTTATCTCCTAAATAATACTTATTTGGACTAAACTCAAATCCTGTTTTATTTCTATTACCATCACTTCCCAAGTATTCTTCACTGACATAATCATAAGCAATTAATTTTATATGATAGTCATTTTTTTTATCTTTAAATACTCCAATTATTCTATATAAATCATTATTATTGCACTTATCATCTTCACTTAGACAAACCCAATTATTAACATCTTTACCAGAATATCTATATGAATCATCTTTAGCGCCACTTTTTAAACTATCTGTATGATGATACATTCCAACTTCCGCTAAAGATTCATGCTTTAAGTTCATTAAATAATTAGTAAAATTAGTTAAAGTTTTTACTTTTTCATTAAAGGTATTAATTAACTTGGTATCTTCGTAAAATTCTATTTTAATATTATATTCCGTATTTTCCTCTAAATTATTAAAATAGTAAAAGCAATGTCCACCAGTAACTTCTATTTCCTTAACCTCTTCTTGATTAATGCTTAACTTACATTTATTTGTTTTTAAATCATTTACTTCTATATCTAATTTTATTCTATTAAATTCTGCATCATATTTTATTATATAATCATCAGTATTATATGATAAACTTTTATCTAAAAAACTATATGCTTTATTATTGAAATAAAACATACAAAAAATTAATACAAAAATTACTATTCTTATTTTTTTCTTCATATTCTATGTATCCTTTCTATTATTATCAAAAAAACGGATTTTACCTCCGTTTAATTTTATATCTTATCCATTAAATGCTGGATCATCACTAGCAACTACCATTAACTTTATAGAGTAATAATGGTCACTATAAACTTCACGTTCGTCAGTTGCAGGAACATCTGCAGAATAAGGCAACTTAGTATTATTGTTTTCTTCTTGAGTAGCATTTGTTAAAGGTGAATCTCCTTTTTTAACATCACTCGCACGATATTTATAACTATAATTAGTATCTGAAATAGTTACAGTATCATTAATCCACATTTTAATTGTGAACTCATGGTCAATAGTTTTTCCTGCTCCTAATGTACCAGTTGCAAGTAGTAATCCCCGTGTATTTTTGCCATCTTTTGTATCTGTTGTAAAACCAGTAATTGCTCCTCCATAGTTTTCTGATCCATCATACTTATAAGTTTCTACAATATTTACAGCTTCTTCTGTATCACCAGTTACTGATAATCCTAAACTAATTTCACTATCTTTAAATCTTTTCCAAGTTCTATTATTAGTTTCCTTTTCTTCATCAGTCTGTGCTGGTGGATTTCCTGCTGGTGCGTCTCCAACAATTGCATAAACCTTATAAGTTACTCCGGCTGCTCCTGCTGGTAATGAACCAGTTACATCAAAATCTGTACTTGGTGCAGTAGCAATATCTGCATTATCTGTTATTGGAAAAGCATCTTTTGCTTCAATTTTAGGTTGGTCTCCATCAGTCAATTCAAATGTAATTGAACCAGTTGTAATTATATTGTTCTTCTCTCCTGTTCTTGAATAAGTAAAGAATGCGAATGATACACCTACCACTGCGATTACTAAAATTGCTATACCAACAATTGATAAAACAACTTGCTTTGAATTATTGTTGTTTTCCATTTTTATATCCTCCTTATGGTATAATATTATCATGGATTGATTAAATTGGCAATATCTTTTTTAGTATTTTTTTAATTAATTGACAAACTAATGTAAACTAAATAGAAAATTCTAAATAGATTTTTAATAGCCCCATCTTTCTAATTTAAAATTAATGTTATATGTTCTTCCTAAATTTCTTACTTGATTTTCACTTTCATATAATAAATCCATAGTAAGTCCTTGAATGTCACTTCCCCTATCTAAAACTATTCCATAGAAATCCTCGCCCATTGGAGTATAATTACTAACTTTAAAAATACTTCCACATGGAATACTAGGATCAGCTGCTAATATTCTAATTTTACCATAATTATCATCTTCATAATAAATATTTCCACCTCGAACATTTGAATTAGGAGGACAAGCAAGGGTTCCACCACATCCAATGCAATCAGGTCCATATCCTGTTAAAGTTCCATCAAACTCTATTTTCTTATCTTTATTATTATTTATATCTGCTACTGAAAAAATTTTTATATATTTAGGTTCTTCAAAAGTACCTTGAAATATATTATTAGAAATAGGTACAATCTTCGAAGCTTCAACTGATTTAATTGTATTAATATTTGTAACTATTACTTTTTCAGGATTATCCAAAGTTGCAATTATTAACAATAAACATATTGTAAAACCTAGGATACTGAAATATGCTACTAATGAATTGATTTGCTTTCTATACCACTTCAAAGCACATCACCTCTATTGTAATACTAATATATCACTTAATTTGATTTTAGTCAATTTTTTTATTTTTTTTGTATAAATTTTTTAAAATAATTAATAATAATAGAGACAGATGTATTATTAAGTTAATATATTTGTCCATAAGCCTTAAGGGCTATAATTAAAAACTCT
>CANRDV010000096.1 GCA_947629475.1 uncultured Bacilli bacterium | reverse complement strand
ATAATCATTACTAAAATAATAATATAACATAGACATATTTAAAGTCTTACCAAATCTTCTTGGTCTTGGAATCATAATTGATTTATCTCCATTATCAATTATTTCTTTAATAAATAATGTCTTATCAATATATACTGAATTACTTTCTATTAATTCTTTAAAATCATTAGTTTCAGTAACTTTAATATTATTATCCATATTAGTTCATCCCCATTTCTATTTATATTTTATCATAATTGTCTTATAAAGTAAATTAATTTTAATCAATATTTTAATTTATAATATCTTCTTCTCTTAAATAATTAATACCTAATTTAAAATATTTATTAGGATTATCTAATATATATTTCTTATAATCATAGATATACATTAAATTATCTTTATAAACTAAATAATATTTATTTTTAAATCTATCTATTAAATATTTAGGATTATTATAAATATCTTGAAAATTTAGTTTTAAAGTCATTACTTCCATATTTGTTTTAATTATTAATTCTAAGTTAGGATTTTTATTATATCTCTTTTTATATGAAGTTATTAATTCTTCAATATCTTTATCATTTAATTCTAAAGATAAAGTTACTCGTTTTACTCCTCTTGAATGAAGAAATGCTACTGTATAAGAATTAGTTACATTTAAAGAATAATCACTTACTATATTATTTAAGGTAAGTCCACCTATTTCACTTATTAAATATTCTTTATTTTTATCTATATTATCATAATTATCCATAACTTTAGAAAGTTTAATTATATTATTAGTATTATAAATATATTTATATTTAGAATCATTAATATCTTTATCAGTTAAAATAGTATAACTTTCATTTCTTTTAAAATCAGGAACCTTTATAGAATAATCTTTTTTAATAAATTCTTCTTTATACATTCTTTTCTTATCTAATAAACTTAATACTTCTCTTTTTAAATTATTAATTTCACTTATAGGAACAAATAAATTATTATCTAAATCAATATTAAAATTATCTACTTGATAAATAGTATTACCTAGTTTTAATATTTTTTCTTTTACTTCATCTTTTGTTATCTCATGATTAATAGATTTAATAGGAATACTTCCAGATATAAAAACAGTATTAGTTTTATCACTTACTTCGAATAAGATATTTTGATTATTTTTAATTTTAACATAAATATCTATTTTAACTTTACGTATTTTTTTATTAATTATATCTTTAATTTCCGTTTCTATTTTAGAAGATAAAGTTCTATAAACTTTACTATTTATAGGTATATTTTTATTTACTTTTAAAGTAATATCATCACCCTTTTTAGCATTATAAACTTGCTTATCTTTTACTTTAAATAAGTTTAAAACAAATCCATATTCAAAATCTTTATTTTTAATTCTTAGTCCATCATGAATAGCTATATCTTTATCTAATTTAATAGTTATATAGTTATTTTTACTTTTAATTACTTTTCCGATTAAAACTCCCATATGATTAGGAGATATAGGGTTAGTTACTTCTTTTGAGTTAGCACCTAACATAAATCCTTTAGTAAACTCACGATTAAAGACATTTTGAAGTTTTTCTAAATCATATTTATTTACTTTAATTGTCTTTGTTTTTAAATAATTATCTCTTGTTTCTTTATAAAGTTTAGTTGTCAGATATACATAGCAAAAGTTCTTCATCCTACCTTCAATTTTAAGACTATCAACTCCTATATCTATTAATTTATCTAAGTATTCTAATGTATTTAAATCTTTCATACTTAAAGGATATTTATCTTGAGAGATTATGTTTCCTTCTTTATCTTCTAGACTATAGGGAAGTCTACAACAGCCAGAGCAAGTACCTCGGTTACCACTTCTTGGACCTATACTTCTTGCAAATAAACACATTCCAGAGTATGATGCGCATAAGGCTCCATGAACGAATACTTCAACTTCAAGGTTCGTTTCTTCTTTAATTTTTTTAACAATTTCAAGGGGAGTTTCCCTAGCTAAGACAACTCTTTTTACTCCCAGCGACTCCATCACTTTAGCACCTTCAAGGTTATGAATATGACATTGGGTTGAAGCATGAATTTCTAAATTAGGAAATGTTTTTCTTACTAAATCAATCATTCCTAAGTCTTGCATGATTACAGCATCGACATTATTTTTATGCAAAAATTCTATATAATTTATAAATTTTTCGACTTCTCTTTCTAATATTAAAGTATTACAAGTTACATAAACCTTTATACCATATAAATGACTTGTTTCAATAATCTTAATTAATTCTTCGAAAGTAAAATTATCAGCATAAGCCCGGGCTCCGAATAGTTTACCGGCTAAATAAATGGCATCACAGCCACCTTCAATTGCGGCATAGAAAGCTTCCATATTTCCAACTGGAGCTAAAACTTCAACCTTTTGCATATATATCACCACTTCCAGATTTATTATACTATAAAAGTACTAGAAATGCAATAAAGCAAGTATGTAACCTGCTTTATTTTAGAAAATTTTCTTTAAATAACTTAACAAATTCACTCTTAATTAACTCTTTATTTTCTACTCGTGTTTGATTTTTAACTTTAATAACTTTATTATAATGTTTTTTAGTTTTCTTTTCATAAATACTCAAAAAAACGGTAGCATTATCACCAACTAAGTTATTAGGGTCATAATCATTTATCTTTCCTGTAACCCCTACTCCATAATCCGAATCGGTAAACTCTGAAATTTTTAAACTCATATCATTGGCACATTCCATACTATAAACTGAATATTTATCTATTATCTCTTTATCTACTCCCATTTTAATTTTATATTGATTAGAATAAGTAACGGCTCCAAACTTAAAAACTAAACTTGAACCACTTACATTAGTAATACATGATGCAATATACCCACCCGTTGCTGACTCCATTGTACTAATTGTTTCAGATTTTTTATTTAAAAAAGCAATTATGTCTTCCATTTACCCAACTCTCCTTATACTTTTAGTTTTAGTCTTAACTCTTTGATAACTTAATTCGTTTATTAACTGAAAATTATAAAATAACTTTGAGGAACCAACAATACCTTTTTCTATTTCATCAGGACTTAAACCTTCTAATTCAACATTTTGAACTTCTTCAATAAAATCAGGATAATCTTCATTATCATTTTTTACTATTCTTTCATACAATAAAATTCCTAAAATTGCATCTTCATAAATTTCTATATAAGTTCCATCTGGATTTTTAACAATTTCTCTATCTAAATAATAAAAAGTATCATTAAAATGTTTAAACCCATTTAAGTTATTAACTACTTCTTTACTTAAATAATCTTGATAATCATTATTAAATCTAACTGCAATTATATCTTTAATCTCATATAAATTTTCTAACATATATCCTCCTTTTAACAATAATAATTATATCAATTATTTAGAAAATAATAAAGAATATTATTGTAAATTTATGTAAAATATTTACTATTATTTATTATTTGTGGTATTATTATCTAGTTAGAGGTAGTTATGAAAGAAAAAATAAAAAATGATATTAAATTTAAAAGTAAATGTAAAAAGATAGGACTTGATACAAATAATATAGAAATTATTAATTTAGATAATGATTATATAATTTTAAATCATTCTTCTAATTCTAATATTTATCTATTATTTGATAAGAATTATAATATATTTGGAATAGAAAACTTAAGTGATATTAATAAAACTGAATTATATAAGAAAGTATCTCTTATCTATAATTATTATTTAAATACACCAGATGGTATTACTTCTCTTTTTAAGTTTCCTTATCCTTTTCAAAATTTTACTTTAAAAGATATAATTGAATTAGGTAATAAAGTTAATATTATAGATTTAAATTATAATCTTAATTTAATACCTGATAAAGAGTCTAAAATTAATTATCAAAGAAAAATAAGATTATTATCATATCTTAAATTTTTAAGTTTACAAATTAATAATTATTTTACTTATATTTATAAAATGAAATTATTAAATTTAGATGTTCCAAATATCTATTTATATGTAATATCTTTAATTAATAAAATAAATTCTTTATCTTCAAATAATATTCTAAGTGATATTGGTGAAGATATTAACAATAATAATTTAAGTTATCTAGTCTATGATATTAGTAAATTACTACAAGAAGAAAAATTAAATAATAATAAAGATTTAGATACTTTAGCTAATTCTTTTCTAACAAAAGATAGTAATAAAACTTTAAAGAAAAAACTTGAATTATAAATTAGATATACCTAATTATCCAAGTTAGGTACTAATCCAAAAGTTGGGCTAATTTTTTCTTAAAAAATATTAAAAATTCACTTGACAAATTGAGACTTTTCGATTATTATAGTAATCACCAATTCGGATTTTAGGCGAATTGGTCGCTAGTATCACACTAGCCAACCCCTTTTTATTCTTT
>CANRDV010000095.1 GCA_947629475.1 uncultured Bacilli bacterium | reverse complement strand
AAAATCTCTATATTAATAGAGACATTTTCACTTAAAATTTATTTTTTAATTAGAGACATTTTCATTTAAAAATCACATTTCTGTCTAGAAAAAAGAATAGATTACTCTATTCCTGGCTTTTTTTAAACTTTTCTTTTTCTCTATGCATATAAGTTGAGATAGCAGTTTCTACTTCTCTTAAAGATGAGTTTGCAAGGTTAGAAATAACTATCTTTTCTTTAGCTGTATCAATAATTACTTTACCAAATATCATTCCAGATTGAACTTTTAAATCATTGAATAAATCAGGTGTTACTGAGGTTAGAAAATATCCCCATAAAACTCTTTTAGTTGCAACCATAATTCTTTCATTAGTAAGAGCAACAACGACACTTGAAAATATTTCTTTATTGGAATATCCTTTTTGACCACAAAAAACATATAGTAATTTTTCATCTGGATTGATATGAGATGCTATTACATCACTATGGGCTCTTAATCTAAAAGCTATAGTTCCAAAATATTTTTTTCTAAATCTAAGAGCTAATTTATATACTTTATTTTTCATTTATAAATCCATTATTTTTAAATAAAGTCATAAGGTCAGATTCAGGAACATATTGATATACTCCATCAACTATCTTACCATCTTTAACAATTATTGTATTAGGTGTTCCCCAACCATCTTTATACTCTTCTGCTGATGCTACAAACTTCTTACCAGTTTCTGTTTTTATAGCATTTCCTTCTTCATCATATTTAACATTACCTTCATCATCATGTTCTAAGAAATCCGTTGTATCTAAATAATTTATTGTTAAATTATATTTACTAGCAATTCTTTTTATAATAGGTGTTTCTTGTTGACAAAAAGTACAATCTGGTTTAGCAACATAAATAATTCTTGCTTCACTATCTTTCATATATGAAATATACTTATCTACATCAATATATGTAAATTCATAATCAACATTTTGACCATAACTTAATGAAGTCCAATAAGCAAATCCAAGTACTAAAAGTACAACAGCAATAACTCCAATACTATTAAATATCATACTTTTAGTTTCTTTAGTTAATCCTTTCTTAGTTTCTGTCTTTTCTACCTTTTCATCTTTTTTCTTAGTTTCTTTTACATTACTTTTCTTTTCCATAATAAACATCCTTTCTTAAATAATTATAACACTTATTTATTAAAAATTCAAATTTTTACTGTAAACTCCTAAAATTTTTCTAAATTATACTTAATATTATTACTATTACAATAATTTTCTATCTCAATCTTTAAATTAGTAAAATAACTTTTATCATTTAATAAGTAAATCTTAGCATATTCTAAATAGTATTCTTTATAGTTATCATTTATATATTTTAAAAATTTTCTCTTAGTATCATTTTTTAATTCTAAAAATGAAAAATGATATTCTTTAACATAATCTTTAGTTGCATCAATTATTTCTTTATAATCTGTAAGATAAGGCATAATTGGTGAAATATTTAAAATAGTATAAATATTATTTTTAGTTAATTCTTTTAAAGTTTCAAGTCTACTTTCAATACTACTATATTTTTCTAAGTCACTTCTTACTTTATCATCTAAAGTATTTAAAGATATAACTACTTTTAAATTTTTTATTTTTTTAAGTAAATCTAAGTCTCTTAAAATTAATTTATTTTTTGTTTCAATTATTAAGTTAAAATCAAAGTTAATTAACTCATTTAAAATATTTCTTGTTAATTTATATTTTTCTTCATAAATATTATAACAATCAGTAGTTGATGACATTAAATAAGTTTTATTATTAACACTTCTTGATTTTAGTTTATATTGACTTAATTTAATATCAAGAAATTCTCCCCATTCTTCATTATGTTTCGTTAAGTTTTTCATAAATGTTGCATAACAATACATACAACCATTTGGACAACCTACATAGGAATTAATAACAAAATCAATTCCTTCTATCTCAGATTTAGCAATACATCTATTGACATTTATTTCTTTTACTTCCATATTCATCACAAGTTAATTATAACATTTTTTTATTTAATTTTAACTTTATTTTGACTAGGACTATTATAATTTAAAGTATGAACATATCTATTATAAAGTAACATAACTAATTTAGAGTATTCATTAAAAGCTTCATTCATCATATTTTTATCAATCAAATCAGATACTTTATAAAGAATAGGCATAAGTGAAGTTGCAATTTTAGTTCTATCTAAATCATAAAATAAACCAGTTGCAATCCATTCACCATAACTATCATAAAGTTTTACATATTTTTTTAAATTTTCATCTTGACTAGCATAGTCTTTTAAAATTCTAATACTAGTAAATGGTTTTGAATCTAAATCCATATTTAAAACTTGTCCCATCATAGTTGAAACATGCCATCTTAAGAATTTTTCAATATCACGAGAATCACGTTCAACATATCTTTGTTTTCTACAATTATCATTTATAGGATAATAACCTCGATGTTCTCGACAATAAATTTTAATTCCTTTTGAATCACTCATATTTGCATACATACAATAGCCACAATCTTTTTCACATGGCATATATTCATAGTGTACCTTTGCCATAACCATATTCCCCCTTAACGATTACATATTATATCATATTTTAATCAAAAATGCAAGTATTATTTGGCTTTTGTATCGAATATCAATTTAACTTTAATTATAGTATGTTCTACACCTATCATATTATTAAATATTATTCTAGCAATCTTTAAAGAATAAGGAGTATTCTTATTAAGTAAATTTATTATTTCTTTACTATAAAATCTAGGAACATAACCAATTTGATATTTCTTTTTTTTCTTAAGATATTTAACTTTAAGAGAATATTTATCTTTGTCTTCTATTTCAAACTCTAAATCTCTATTTATTTTTAATAAATTTTCTAAATTAGCATCAATAAAAGAATTAGTATTAATAACTTCAAATTCTACTACTCCATTTTTATTAAAACTAGGAACAAATTCAAAACTATCTGTTAATAAACGTCCTCCTGTTTTTTCTAAAATTTCCATTTCTGTTGAATTACACTTTAAATCAAAGTTATTTAAAATCTCTAAGTAATCTGGTCTTTTAGGATTAGGAAGTCTTACTTTAATATTTAAAAATAATTCTTTAGATTCATATACTTTATCTAAATCATCAAAACTAGGATAATAATCGAATCCTACTTCAATAGCATCTTTAACACTATCTAAATATTTAAACTTATAAATATTATTATCATAAGTTAATTCTCCTATTAAATATTTATCTTTATTATTCCAATCTCTCCAAACTAACCATAAACTATTAGTATTCATTTTATCACCTACTTTAATATGTTTTGTAACAATTTTTTCTTTCCTTTATAAAGATAATTATATATTCTTTATGTTTATTAGTCAATAATGTATCAAATATTAATTTCTAAATTTTTTATTTATCCAATCTATTCCAACTATATTAATTTTAGTATTTATAAATAAATATATTTCATATAATAAATATTCATAATCTTCTTGATAACTAGTAATCTTTAAAATACTTTTTTCATTTTCCTTACCACTTATTATTAAATCATATAAATCAAAGTAATAACTTGGAAATAGCATTCTAACATAAAAGTAAATATAATCCGTACGATTTAAGTTAATCTTTTGTAAATAATTAATAATGGTTTCAATATCCCACTTTCTTTCAAAAAACATTGATTTTATATATTCAGCTAAATCTCTTATTCTGTAATCAATTACTAAGTTTAAAGGATTATAAAAGTCAACTATTTTAGTATTACTTCCGACTCTCCTGTGACTAATACTAATATTTTTATTAGAAACCCCAAATAGTCTTAAATAAGTAATAGCATTTTCAGTTAAACCTATATAATAATAGATAGAATTATAAATTAATTTATATTTATGCATTAAATGTTTAATCATATATTCTATATTATCAATTTTATTACTCCATAATTCTAACCAATTAGTTCGATTTAAGATATTAGGTATATTGTTTATTAATTTATTAAAGTTTAAAATATTATTAATATTTATTAGATTATGATTATTATATTTTAATAAAACTAAGACATAGTAATGATTACCATATTTAGTTATAATACTTGAATATTTATTTAAAATTATTTTATTAATAGGATAATTGTTATAAAGCATATAGTTATTAAGTTTAAATACTTCATTTAAGATATCTAAATTAGATTCATATCTATATAAACAAAAAGAATTATTTAAATAGTTAAAGTAATAATTACCATTTTGCATATTAATAATATCTGTTATTATATAGTAATAATAATTAAGTAAATCTTTCACATTATCACCTAATTAAGTTTATGTTTAATCTTGTTTATTTATTTTTAAAAGTATGCTATTGGATTCTAAAAACTAAAAGAAAAAACAAGAATTTTAAAAAATAGAGTATAATTCCCCCTTACCCCCAT
>CANRDV010000094.1 GCA_947629475.1 uncultured Bacilli bacterium | reverse complement strand
ATTTCTTTATTAATACTTCGATTTTCTTTAGTATCAAATAAAGTTAAACCTCCATAAGGATAAAAAGTAATACTTTTAATTTTCCATTTAAAAAGTATTCCTGCTAATGCATGTCCCATTTCATGACAAAATAAAAGAATAAAGATAAAAGTAAATTCTTTAAATAAACCAGATAATAATATTAATAATAAGAAGATATAAAAAGTATTATCAAACTTAATCTTTAAGATATTCATCTATTTTTAAATATTCCTGATTCTTTTCAAAAACTAAATATAAACTATCATCAAGGGTATCTCCTAAATAAGAACCTTTCGTAACATAATCATATAATTTAACACTTACATTATCTAAATTACCATACCAAATATCAACTCCATCTATTCCCTCAATGATAATAACTTTACCATAATTATCCATATCACCTGAATAAACAACAATTCCACTTTCAATAATTGGTACTAAATATTTATTAGTAACACTTAATTTATAACCATCATGATAAATACTTGAGTCTTTATATTCTAACTTTTCACTAAAAACTGCCTCCGTATCTTCGGTTTTATAACTAGGTAAAATTTTCCCAAAATATTTATTATATAAGTTATTTAGATAAGCAAATGATATATAATCTTTAAAAACATTATCATTCATAAACTTATTAAATTTATCATTCTTTTTCATTAATATTAAACATAACATAACTAAAATAAAACAAACTAATAATTTAGATAAGATACTTATAAATAGATTCTTTTTAGGTTTAGTTTTTTTCATAAATTTACTAACATTATTATCCATTATATCACCACTTAATTATATTAAATGATATTGAAAAAGATACATCTTTTAATGTATCTTAAGCTTCTTTTAAACTATCTTCATTTAATAGAAAATCATATATACTCATATAAATAATTCCTAAATCATCTTGCCATTTTAGAAAATGGTCATAAACAATAACTATTTTTTTAAAATTATCTCCAACATTTAAAAGTGATTGTAATTCTTGCTCTCTTTTATTGCTATCTTCAATACTATAAGCAGATTGAATATAATACTTATCACTTCCTTTGTTTGCAACAAAATCTATTTCTAACTGAGTATAATCTTTTTTGGAATTATTAACATCTCTCTTTTCAACAACTCCAACATCAACATTAAATCCTCTTCTTCTAAGTTCTGTATAAATTATATTTTCCATAATATGAGTTCTTTCTATTTGTCTAAAATTCAATAAACTATTACGAATACCCATATCAACAAAATAATACTTAGATGGAGTTTCAATATACTTTCTTCCTTTAACATCATATCTTTTTGATTTTTCTATTAAATAAGCTTCTTCTAAATATTTTAAATATAAAGATATCGTTGGACTACTAATATTTTTATTACCTTTACTAATAAATGTATTATATAATTTAGTTGGATTAGTAAGTGAACCAATACTAGATGCAATTATTTCAATTAATGTTTTTAATTCTTCATCATTTCTTATTTCATTTCTTTCAGTTACATCATTTATATAAACATTATCTTTTTGATAATTTAAATATTCTATCTTTTCTTCATTAGTTTTTAATGTTGTAATATATGGTAATCCTCCATAATTAATATATTCATCTAAACCACTTATTTCATTTCCATCATAAACACTCATAAATTCACTAAAACTTAGGGGATAAACTCTTATTTCATCGCCTCTTCCTCTAAATTCTGTTATAATATCTGATGATAAAAATTTAGAATTACTTCCTGTTACATAAACATCTAAATTATCTTTTCTTAAAAAACTATTTAAAACACTTTCAAAATCCTTAACTTTTTGTATTTCATCTAAAATAACATAATAAGTATCTTTATCTTTAATTTTATTTATTACATAATCATATAACTTTTTAGCATCTAGATATTCATTATTTTCAATAGAATCTAAGTCTAATTTAATTATATGGTCTTTTTTAACTCCCTCATTTAGTAAATAATTTTTAAAAAGAGGGTCTAATAAATAAGATTTACCACTTCTTCTAATTCCAGTTATTATTTTAATAAGTTTACTTCCTCTTTTATTAATTAATTTATTTAGATAATAATCTCTTTTGATTTCCATAATAATCAGTTCCTTTCTTAGATATTAATATTATACAATATTTTTAATTTAAATGCAATCTTTATTTTATAAAAAGTGGAATTTTCCACTTTTTATAAAACAAGTATCCAATTATACACAATAATTACTTATTTAATAACCTTCTTAAGATTACTAAGTTCTATCTTAGTATTATTATTTAACTCACACTTAACTAGTAACTAATGCTAAACCTTCCAAATACTTTAATACAACTTCAATAACTTTATTAATTTCTAATCCTAACCAATTATTATTACTTTTTTCTAAAAGTTTTAAATATCCATTATTAGATGTAATATATCTAAGTCGTTTCAAAATTTCGTCTATATTAGTTTCTTTCATTGAAAAATCATTATATATTATAAATTCAAAGCATTTAATTAATTTTTTCTTATCTAATTTTGTATATTTTATTAAATAGTAAAAATCAAATATATCTTTATATCTAGTTGACCTAATTCCAAATCTTAATAATGATTTTAACTTTTCAGTAAATATTTGTTCCTTTGAATTTACAATAAGACTTACTTCTTCTTTTATAAGTGCTAAATCAAAAAACAATTCATCTTGACCAACTTCAAAAAAGTATTAACACCAATATCTAATTTAGTTTCTAAAATATTGTTATATTTATCATTCAACATAATATTAACTCTTTTACCTTCATAGTCTTGATGATGAAGTTTTTCAATAGTTCCATTTACTGTTATTTTTATTTCATCATTAACTTTATTTAATTTATTTATAAAATTAAAGATAGATATATCATCTAAAGAATATTTAATAAAATCTAAATCAATATCGCGTGTAGCCCGTCTAATATCTTTAGATAAATTATGTATAACAACTCCACCTTTAATAGTTATATTATCTTTTAAATCACTTTTAGCTATTTTATTTAAAATTACATCTTGACTAGCCTTTGAAGTTGCCTCAATTCTTTTATATCCAAAACTTATATATTTATCTACTAAATCTTTTAAATTCATCAGAACACCTTATCCATTAGTATTTTATATAATCTATCACCATCTTGAAAATATGTTAAATATTCTTCTATTAAAGAAATATCAAGTTCCGATACAATTTTTCGATAATTATTGACTATTTCTTTATATAAATCATATCCCATGCTATTTTTATTTCTTACTAATTCGATTAATAATCTTTCTTTATTGTATATCTTAAGATTTACTCCTTCATACATATAAGAAGAAATTCCAAGTTTATACAATTCATCTTTCATTCTTATTTGCTTTATATCATAATTAACAATATTAGTAGCATTTCTATTAGTACATAATATTATTCTATCTGGAATAACATCAGTTAATCCATAGTAATAATAAGCAGATAATCCACTAATTACGGCATAAGGATATTTTTTCATAAGTATACTTAAATAATGATTATTTAAAGTATCAGAATATATCCCATCTTCAATTTTATATACTTTATTATTTTCTAATGCCTTTTTTAAATTATAATCATTTTTATATTCCTTCATTGCTTCTTTATAATTATATAACATTTCCATCACCCATATACAATTATAAAGTAAAAACCACCATTAGTTAACACCTTTGGTGGTTTTTACTTAAATATTTTTTATTTAATAGCTTTCTTAAGATTACTAAGTTCTATCTTAGTATTATTATTTTCTAAACTATCATTAAATAAATAATCATATCTAAATAAAGTAAATCCATTATATTTATTTAAAGTTTTTATATAATTTATTTGTCTTTCAATTATATTATTATTTTCTATCCATTCATTTTTTCCACTTCCAGCCATGTTATCTACTAATCCTACTTTATAAAAAGCTAAAACTGGTATTAACTTAATATCATTTTCAATTAAATCATTCCATTCCTTAATAGTTTCTAAGAAAGGTTTATATTGATTATCAAATCCATAATATACTTGAGGCATAATAATATCAACATAATCTTTTTCTTTAAGCCAAGTTTTAACATCAGCAAAGTTATAAGTATAATCATTTTCTATATTTCCATCAGGTGCTATACTAAATATTATATTAGAATCATACTCTTTAATTAATTTATAAACACTTTTTATCATCGTATTAACTAAATTTAATCTATAATCACTCAATGTAATATTAGGATTATTTTCCATATATTTTAAATAGTTATCTTTATCTATTTCTTGGTCTACATAAAAGTAATCATCAAAATGAATACCATCTACATGATAGTTAGATATAAGTTCATAAACTTGTTTTAAAATTAAATCAATTGTCTTAGGACTGGCAGGGTTATAATAAATTCCCTCACTACTTGCTTTAGCTTCCCCAGTTGCAAGCATTGTATAAGCTGGATTAGTT
>CANRDV010000093.1 GCA_947629475.1 uncultured Bacilli bacterium | reverse complement strand
AATAATTAGATAAGTTTACAAGGAATTGAAAAAGAGACTGTAACAAAATCAATCACTTAATTTCGTAACAGCCCCTAAAATCCAGAAAGGAGGTGTCCATATTATGAATAAACACCATATAATTTTAAAACTCACCTTTTTTAGAAAGGCATATATATAATAACATAAAAATTTTAATTTGTCAAATCCAAACTCCAAAGATAATTCCAGCCATTGCTAAGATTAATCCAGCAAGCCAAAACATTCTTACAATATCAACCTCTGGCATTCCTAATTTTTCAAAATGATGATGAATTGGAGTCATTAAGAATAATCTTCGATTAAAACATTTAACCCAAATAACTTGAATAATAACGGATAAAGTTTCAATTACAAAGACTAAAGCAACAATTAATAAAGTAACTTCCCTATGTGTAAGAATTGCTATAACTCCCATTGTAGCACCTAGCGCAAGGGAACCTGTATCACCCATAAATACTTTAGCTGGATAAGCATTATAAAACAAGAAACCAACTAAAGCTCCAACTAAGATTAAAGTAAAGATTCCCATATCTACATAACCTACCATTAAAGAAATTAATCCAAATGCAATAAAAGCAATCGCCGACAAACCACCTGCAAGTCCATCTAATCCATCAGTTAAATTAACTGCATTACTACTTCCTACTAAAATAAACAATATAAATATTCCATATAACCATTTCATTTCAATATTAATACCAAGCGTTGCTACTACTAAAGAAGTTTGTCCTCCATTTTTTATATATAAATAAAATACTACTATTGCAACAATTAATTGTAAAAGAATCTTTTGAACTTCCGTTAAACCTTCATTCTTTCCATGTCTATGACTTAAATAATCATCTAAAAATCCAATAAAAGCATAACTTATAAAAACAAATAAAACTATTTGTAAATCTTCCGAAAAATCCATCTTATGGGTTAATAGCAAAAACCCAACTACCAATAAAGTTGGCAGTATGAAAATTAGTCCTCCAAATGTAGGAGTTCCTTCTTTAACTTGATGTCTACTTGATACATAACTACTTATCTTTTGACCCATATGCATTCTTTTAAGTAATGGTATTAATAAGAATCCAAGAACAACTGATGATATAAATCCAACCATAATAGCTAAAATAGATTTTGTTAATAAATACATTAAATTTCAACTCCTATCTATATAAGTATACTACAAAAAATCATAGTTATTAATAAGAAATTAAATAATTGACATATTTTTTACACTAATTACTTACTAAAACTCTATATCCCCTTAAATTAAATATAAATTCTATAACACTTGAATCTGTAACTACAATAGGAACTTCTATTAAAACATCATCATCTTGATAATTACTAGGTGTAACATTTTTAATATCTGAACTTTTAACTGTATATTGTTTACCATTATCATAATATCTAAGATTTAATAAATAATTAAATATATTAATATTTTCTAAATTACTTTCATAATCTATTTTTAATAACTTTTTACCTCCACTAGCAACAACACTAGCTTTATAATCATTACAACTATTTCCACTACATTTAGTATAATTATAATCAAGCATATCATATACTTCATAACTATTTAAACTAAATTCACCTTTTTTAAGAAAAGTTTTACTTAAATCAATTTTATCTTTTAATTTATATTCAATAATATCTTTTTCTTCCATTATATAAGGATTTAATCTAACATTTTTATAATGAAATATAGCTTCTCCACCTTTAACTTGTTTACCACTATAAAGTTCTAATATCATTTTACTATTTATATTAACATTAGAAAGTTCAAATATTACTATATAATCTTTATTACTTTTCTTAGGAATTACTTGTTCTTTATAAACTATTCCTATATCATTAAACTTAGATGAAACATTATTAACTGGATAATAATAATTATTTTTTATTTTAACTCTAGTATTATTAATATTTAAAGTTAAACCAGTATCTAATTTATTTACTATATTTAAATTAACTATTAGATAATATGTATTTTTATCTTTAATTATATTTTGATATTTATCTTTATTAGTTAAATAAGAACCTATTACTTTATAATCAATATCATTAGTTGATATAGATATTCCTTCTTTATAAGTTTTATTAATAACTAATTTATTAATAGATATATAAGCAGTTGTACTTAATCCAATTATAACTAATAAAACTATAAAAACAAATGAATTTTCTTTAAAATAATAACCTAAATTTCTTTTTCTTTTTCTTAAGAAATTACCAACTTTTTCATAATCTACTCCACTTGAAAGTTCTATTTCTTCTCTATCAGCATCTGTTATATCTAATTCTTTTATATCTTTTTCAAAATTAAATTTTTTAATATTAAATCCAAATCCTCTAACAAAAGCAATTGCTAAGAATAAATAATTTAAATAATATAAAATCATTCCTAAATCTCTATATATAACTAATGCTTGATTAGAAAAAGTATTAAATTCAAGGTCATTAAAGACATTCATATAGATTATTAAACTAATAAAAGTTACAATATAAAATATAGTTGCTGATATATAATAGAAAACTGGTTTTTCTTTTTGTCTCATTAAAAAGAATATTAATAAACTAAAAGATATTAAAATAATTGTTGATATAATCATAAATATATTAACATAACTACTTACCATATTAGCAAGTTGAGTATATGTACCAGTTTTTAAAAAAGTACTAAAAAACATATAAATACTTCTCATACTAAATAACATATAAGTCATTAGTAAAAAAAGAATTATATGGATTATCTTAAAATATTTAATTAATACTGCATAAGGTTTTCTAATAATCATTTTTATCCCCTCTATCCTATTACTTATTATATATTTTTTTTATAAGAAAAACAAGAGATTTACTCTTGTTTTACTATTGTTTACATTCTACTTTACATATTTTTTTCATAATAATAATCAATTGTATTTAATCCCTTTACTATTTTTATAGTTATAGGTTTTACTTCTTTATATCCTTTATACTTTAATACTTCACCTGCTATAGTTTCTCCTTCTGTAACCTCTACTTCTTTACTTTTAACTAAACTATAACTTTCTAAATCACTATTCATTAAATAATAATTTATCTTTAACTTAGTAATATTAGTTATCTTATTACTTTCATCATTATTGGTTATCTTGTAATCTATTACTGTATTTCTTAAAGTATAATTTGGATTAACATCTTGCATTTTTACTATGGTTGTATAATTTCCTACTTCTGTTTCTTTAGTAGTAGTAAGTTCTATTGTTTCACCTTTTACTCCGATTGCGGTTGGAGTAGGAGCTTGATATTTACCATTATATTTTAATGAAGTTGTATTATATGATATTGTTATTGGTTTCTTTTCTATTTCACAATTTAATATCTTAACACTTTCTCCATTTGAGAATGTATATCCTGTATTAGCTTTAGCTATAACTTCATAAGTTCCTGCTTCACTTTGATAATTATTATCATAACTTGTATTACTTCCTCCACTTACTAATGTTTGAGTTTCTCCATTATATATTAAGTTATTACAAGTTCCAGGATTTGCTATATTATCACTAAATATTTCAGGTCCATCTTGATTACTTGGAGATGATGCTACTAATGATATCTCGTAAGGACTTTGTTCTGTTCCTGAACCTCCACTTATTAAGACAGATGAACTTAGATTAATGGATGGACGCACACCAACCGCGTACAAGGATGGCGAATAGTTGCCGAGGCCGCCATCTTCGCTGACGTACCGGACGGTCGAACTACTATATGGTGTTATTAACCATATATATGTTGCAGTATCTGTATATCCATTTCCTAACATTGCTGAAAACATTTCTCCTACTCTCGGTAATCCTACATACCCATTATTCCATGTACTACTTGTCTTATTACATTCTTTTGTTGTTTTAGTTGTGTTGCTTTCACTACATATTGTATTTTTATAACTTACACTACTTCCATATTGCCCCAAATAGTATGTTCCTTTTACTAGCATTTTTCTATATGTTTCACTTATACTATTATACCATGTATTATTCAAATAATATCCCCAATAATTATCATTGTTACTTGTAACTGATGTTGACCAACTCGTATTACTTCCAAAATTCTTTGTCATTACTGCATTACTGCCATCTCTTACATAATCTACACTTGTTAATTTTGTTGTGTTATTTTCTATTCCTACTATTCGATATTTCTTTCCATCAAAATTTACATACTCTCCACTTACTCTACTATTTAGTTTATCATTTACTTGCGCAACAACCTTATCTCCTTCTATTCGATATGGATTTTCTTTCGTTCCTGCTCCTCCTGATATCTTGATTTCAGATTTTAGATTAACAGATGGACGAACCCCGTACGCATTCGAGGACGGCGAAGCAGAGTAGTTGAGGTAACCGAGGTTGCTGACGGGCCGGACGTTCGAACTACTATATGGTGTTATTAACCACGTTCCTAGTACATAATGACACCTCATCATCTTTGCTATTATTACTATTGTTTTTATTAGAGTTACTTGATATTT
>CANRDV010000092.1 GCA_947629475.1 uncultured Bacilli bacterium | reverse complement strand
TGATATTGTAACTATATCTAAAATAGTAAAAGTTCCTACTTCTAAGATAGAACAAATAATTGAAGATTTAAGTAATAGGACTAAAATAATAATAAAGTAAAAACTAAAATAATAAAGGGGAATATTTAATTATTATTTCCCTTTATTATTCAAATTTTTTGTCAAAATGAAGTGTCAAATAATTGTTTTTGAACTTGTATTATTAAAAAAAATTAGGTATAATATTAATGGAAAAAATATAGATGGAGTGATATAAATGACATACGATGAAAATTCTATAAAAATATTAGAAGGCTTAGAAGCCGTAAGAAAAAGACCTGGTATGTATATTGGGTCAACTGATAAAAGGGGATTACATCATTTAATTTGGGAGATTGTTGATAACTCAATTGATGAAGTAATAAATGGTTATGGTAATCATATAATAATTACTATTCATAAAGATAAAAGTGTTGAAATAGAAGACTTTGGAAGAGGAATACCGGTTGGAATGCATGCTAGTGGTATTTCAACTCCTGAGGTAATTTACACAGTTTTACATGCAGGAGGTAAATTTGAGCAAGCTGGTTATAAAGTATCAGGTGGTTTGCATGGAGTTGGAGCATCGGTTGTAAATGCTTTATCAAGTTATCTGGAAGTTACTATTAAAAAGGATAAGGGAGAATATTTTATTCGTTTTAAAGATGGAGGAAAAGTTGATGTACCTTTAAAGAAAATAGGTACAACAAATAGAACTGGTACTAAAGTTAGATTTTTACCAGATGCTAAGATATTTTCAACGACTAATTTTTCATTTACAACTATTTGTGAAAGAATGCAAGAATCAGCTTTTCTTTTAAAAGGTTTAACAATTGATGTTATTGATTTAGAAGATAATAGAGAAGCCCATTTCTGTTATCAAGATGGAGTTAAAGAGTTTGTATCTTATTTAAATGAAGATAAAAATGCTTTACATGATGTTGTCTATTTTGAAGGTGATAAAGATAAAATGCATATGCAAATTGCTTTTCAATATACAGATTCGTATAATGAAACAATAGAATCTTTTGTTAATAATGTTAAAACTGGAGATGGAGGAACGCATGAAGTTGGTTTTAAAACTGCTTTAACGAAAGTATTCAATGACTATGCTCGGAATAATGGTTATTTAAAAGCAAAAGATAAAAACTTAGAAGGAAGCGACACAAGAGAAGGTATTACCGCGATTATTAGTTTGCAGATACCAGAAGCAATTTTGCAATTTGAAGGTCAAACAAAAGGAAAACTAGGAACACCGGCTGCTCGTCCAGCTGTAGAAGCATTAGTTACTGAAAAACTTCAATTTTTCTTAGAAGAAAATAAAAAAGTTGCAACTGAGATTATGGATAAAATGGTCAAAAGTAAAATCGCAAGAGAAGCCGCAAGAAAGGCAAGAGATGAAGCAAGAAGTGGAAAAAGTCGGGATAAGAAAGAAAAACTTTTAAGTGGAAAACTAGCACCAGCCGGAACAAAAAACCCTAAGAAAAATGAATTGTATTTAGTTGAAGGTGATTCTGCAGGTGGAAGTGCTAAAAGTGGAAGGGATAGAACTTTCCAAGCCATTTTACCTTTACGTGGAAAAGTTTTAAATACTGAAAAAACCAGAATGGAAGAATTATTTAAAAATGAAGAAATAAGTACAATTATTCATACAATTGGAGCCGGAGTTGGAGCTGAGTTTGAGCCTGACGAATCAAATTATGATAAAATAATTATCATGACCGATGCTGATGATGATGGAGCCCATATTCAAATACTACTACTTACTTTCTTTTACCGTTATATGCGAGGTTTAATTGAAGAAGGAAAACTATATATAGCCTTACCACCTTTATATAAAATAGATTATAATAAAAAAACTTTCTATGCTTGGGATGATATGGAAAAAGATAATATCATGAACAAAGAAAAAGCTAAAGCAACCAACGTTCAAAGATACAAAGGATTAGGTGAAATGAACGCTGAACAATTATGGGAGACGACAATGAACCCAGATACAAGAAGTTTAATTAAAGTAACTATAACGGATGCGCTACTTGCTGAAAAAAGAGTAAGCGTTTTAATGGGCGATAAAGTTGAACCTCGAAAAGAGTGGATTGAAGAAAATATTGAATTTTCACTTGAAGATAATTACGTGATAGGGAAGTGATAATGATGGATAATGATAATGAACTAATTAAGAAAATATATGATAAAACCCTTGAAGATATCATGGAAGATAGGTTTTCAAGATATGCAAAAGCCATAATTCAAGACAGAGCCATCCCTGATGTAAGAGATGGTTTAAAACCAGTTCAAAGAAGAATTTTATATGGTATGTATAATGACCATAATACTTATGATAAACCAACTAGAAAAAGTGCGAAAACCGTTGGTAGTATTATGGGTAACTTCCACCCTCATGGTGACTCTTCAATCTATGATGCGATGGTTAGAATGAGTCAATGGTGGAAACAAAATACACCTTATATTGAAATGCAAGGTAACAATGGTAGTATGGATGGAGATAGTGCTGCTGCTATGCGTTACACAGAAGCAAGACTATCAAAAATTAGCAATGAACTTTTAAAGGATATTGAAAAAGACACGGTTACTTGGGCTCCTAACTTTGATGATACAATGATGGAACCAACTGTTTTACCAGCAAAGTTCCCGAACCTTTTAGTAAATGGTTCAACTGGTATTTCAGCTGGATACGCAACCAATATCCCTCCTCATAACTTAGGAGAAGTAATTGATGCAACTATCAAAAGAATTGATAATCCAAATTGTAGGGAAGAAACAATATTCGAGATAATTAAAGGACCAGATTTTCCAACCGGGGGAATTGCATCTGGTATTGTTGGTATTAGAGAAGCCCTTAAAACTGGACGTGGTAAAGTAGTTGTTCGGAGTAAAGTTGACTATGTTAAAGAAAAAGGTAAAGAACAATTAATTGTGAGAGAAATTCCTTTTGATGTTAATAAAGCAATGCTAGTTAAACGCATGAGTGAACTAGTTCTTGATAAAAAAATTGAAGGTGTCATTGAAATTCGTGATGAATCAGATAGACATGACCCTGTTCGTATTGTTATTGATTTAAAGAAAGGAGCTAATAAAGATTTAGTTTTAAACTATTTCTATAAAAATAGTGACCTTCAAATAAACTATAACTACAACATGGTTGCAATTGTTGATAGATGTCCAATGACTTTAGGAGTTGTAAGTATATTAGATGCATATATCAAACACTTTAAAGAAGTAATTACAAGAAGAACGAACTTTGACCTTGAAACAGCCAAGAAAAGAATGCATGTAGTTGAAGGTATGATAAAAGCAATTTCTATCCTTGACCAAGTAATAAAAACAATTAGAGCTTCTAAGAATAAAGCTGATGCAATTCTTAATTTACAAAAAGAATATGATTTTTCAGAAATTCAAGCGGATTATATAGTTACTTTACAATTATATAGATTAACTAACTCCGATATTGAAGACTTTATAAATGAATATAATAACTTAAAGAAATTAATTGAAGAATTAGAAGCAATTTTAGAATCAGATGATAAGTTAAAGGATGTTATGAAACAAGAATTAAGAAATATAAAGAAAGAATATGCAACACCTAGAAAAACCCAAATTGAAGATGAAGTCTTAGATATTACAATCGATGAAAAAGCCATGATTCCAAAAGAAGATGTTATTGTTTTAGTAACAAGAGATGGTTATATTAAGAGATGTAGTATGCGTTCTTTCTCATCAAGTGACTCAGAACCTACTTTAAAAGATAATGATTATCCAATTGGAATTTATGAAGCAAGTACACTTGATACAATTTTATTATTTACAACCCTTGGTAACTTCTTATATATTCCGGTTTATACAATTCCAGATATTAAATGGAAAGATTTAGGAAAACATGTAAGTAATTTAGTACCTCTTGCAAGTGGCGAAGAGATTATCTCAGCAATTAGAGTCGAGAAGTTTGATGCTGATATTGATATTACGTTAGCCTCTAAAAATGGTATGATAAAAAGAACTAAGTTAAATGAATTTAAATTACTTCGTTATAATAAAGCTGTTAATTGTATGAAATTAAAAGATGATGATAAAATGATTGAAGCCTTTATTTCTAAAGCTAATAATATCTTTGTTGCAACTGAAAAGGGTTATGGACTTTGGTATGATATTACAGAAATTCCAGTAGTTGGACTAAGAACGAGTGGAGTTAAATCAATTAATTTAAAAGATGATTTAGTAGTATCAGTTAATAACTTTAATGAAATAGATTATATATCTTTAATTACGAATAAAAAAACTGGTAAACGCATGCGAATAAGTGAGTTTGAAAAATCAACTAGAGCAAGACGAGGTTTAATGATAATTAAGGAAGTAAAGAGTAATCCTTATAAAGTTTTAAAAACATTTACAGTTAGCAATAATACCCATTTAATCTTAAGAAGTGATACAATAGACAAAATAAAAATAACTGAATTACCTATTCTTGATAGATATAGTGTCGGTTCAGTTATAAGTAAAAAAGATATAACCGATGTATCAGTTGATACAACTCTTCTTAAAAAAGAAGATGATATTGAAGTTATAATTTCAGATGCACCTGTTAAACCAAGACCTTCTTTAAAAGAAATAGATGAGAAATTATTAACAATAGATGACTTTTTATAGGGGCTGTTACGAAATTAAGTGATTGATTTTGTTACAGTCTCTTTTTCAATTCCTTGTAAACTTATCTAATTATT
>CANRDV010000091.1 GCA_947629475.1 uncultured Bacilli bacterium | reverse complement strand
CTGTTTTTGCAAACTATTTCAAGAGGTTTGTTATTTTTTTTTAAAAATTTAGGTTGCGGACATAGTCTGCCGTATGTTATAATACCTAAGGAAATGGAGGAAGTATGGAAAGTAAAATTTTAGAAGTATTAGAAAAATTAAGACCTTATATTATGGATGAGGGTGGAGATATTGAATTTGTTAAGTTTGAAGATGGTGTTTGTTATTTAAAATTTTTAGGTCAATGTGCTAGTTGTCCTATGAAAATGATGACACTTGATTCTTTATTTAAAGAATCTTTAATAAATGAAATAGATGAAATAACGGATGTTGTTTTAATTAATGAATAATTGTACCTATGGTACTTTTTTTTTCATTTAGACTAGACTTTTATTCTATTTTCGAGTACAATTATATTGGTGAGATTATGATAGATAGAATTAAAAAAATTGGAATCTTTGTTTTGTTATTTATTATCTTTTTATATAATGATTTATTTTATTTAGTTCCTTTAAAGTTATTAAATGTTGATTTAAAGAAATTAAGTTATAAAGCAAGTTTAATTGGTTCTTTAATTTCTAGTTTAATTTTAATAGTTATTTTAATTGTTATTTATAGAAAATATTTAAAAGAGAAGTTTAAAGATTATAAAAAACATTTAGGAGAGTATTTTGATTTTGGTATGAAATGGTGGATAGTTGGGCTTCTTGCAATGATGGTTTTTAATGTTTTAATTACAACTCTTACTCCTTTAAAGAATGCTAATAATGAAGTACTGGTTGATAATATGTTAAAGATGGAACCTTTTCTTGCTTTCTTAAGTGCTACTTTTACAGGTCCTATTATTGAAGAGATGATATTTAGGAAAAGTTTTGCTGATATGTTTAAGAATAAATGGCTAATGGTATTTGCAAGTGGTTTAGTTTTTGGACTTTTACATGTTATCTTTAGTTTTAAAAGTCCTCTTGATTTTCTATATGTTTTACCTTACGGAGCTTTAGGAGGAGTATTTGCTTATATGTTAAAAGAAAAAGATAATGTTTTAATACCTATTACTTTTCATATCTTGCATAATGGGATTTTAACTTTATTATCAATTATTACAATGGGGTTATAAAATGGAAACAAGAGAACAAAAGAATAAAAAGATGCGTAATAAAATCATAAAAGAAGAAAGAGAAAAAAAGATTGGTAAAGGAGTTAAAGTTATAACAATTTTTTTAATAGTAATTTTATCTTTTCTTATGTATGGTATGTTTATAGGTGCTAAATATAGTGTTGTTCATGAATATAAGATTACAAGTAAGGATATTCCAAATAGTTTTCATGGAGTTAAAGTAGTTCAAATAAGTGATATTTTAATGGATAGTTTAAATAAAAGTGATTTAAAGAATATTAGTAAAAATATTAATAAAATAAAACCTGATATTTTAGTTTTTACAGGTGATTTAAAAAAAGAAAAACATTCTTTATCTAAAGAAGAAATAGATGTTTTAGAAGATTTTTTTAAAGGTTTATCATCAACAATTGGAAGATTTGCTGTTATTGGTAATAATGATGATGATAGTTTTAAAGTTATAATGGAAAATTCTAATTTTGAAGTATTAGATAATGTTGAAAAGATATTGTATTATAAAGATAATGAACCAATTAAATTAATGGGATTTAATACTTCGAATTTAAATAGTATTGAAACGGATTCTAATTATTACTCTATTTGCCTACTTCATAATCCTGATAAAATTGAGAATATTATAAGTTCTAATTCTTGTAATTTAGCTCTTGCAGGTGATACTTTAGGAGGAGAGGTTAAAATTCCTTTTGCAAATATTGGGGTATTTGATAATCATAAATATAATAAAGATTATTATTCTTTAAAAAATACTAAACTTTATATTAATAATGGTCTTGGTAATAACAATAACATTAGATTATTTAATAGACCAAGTATTAGTTTATATAGATTAACTAAATATTAAAAGAACGCTACCTAAAGCGTTCATTTTTATATAGTTTCTACTACAAAATTTTCAATTAGTTTTAATACTTCATCTCGACCTGTCTTATTTAAACTAGAAAACATTATCATATCATCACCAACTGCTAAATCTAAAGTGTCTTTAATCATTTTTAAATTTCTTTCTTTTTTAGATGAAGATACTTTATCAGATTTAGTTAAAATAATTGTAACTGGAATACTGTAATATTTTAAGAATTGATACATAAGTAAATCATTTTCGGTTGGTTTAATTCGAAAATCTACTAACATGAAAACTCTTTTTAGTTCTTCACGTTTTTCTAAATATTCTTCGATTAACATTCCCATTTTCTTTTGTTGTTCTTGATTAACTGATGCATATCCATATCCTGGTACATCTATTAAATAAAATGAATCATTTACTAAATAAAAGTTTAGGGTTTGAGTTTTGCCTGGTCTAGAAGAAGTTCTTGCTAAATTTTTTCTATCTATAAGGGCATTTATAAAACTGCTTTTCCCAACATTACTACGTCCAACTAATAAAAATTCGGGTTTATTATCGGTTGGATATTGACTACGTCTAACTGCAATTATTTCAAGTCTTGCATCATTTATTTTCAATAGTATCACCACTTTCTATATTCTTTTTATATTCTAAACATAATTCATCTAATGCTTTAATAACATTTTCTGCATCTTCCATTTTCATAAGTCTTGCTCCACTTGCATACTTATGTCCTCCCCCATTAAAGTTTGCTAAGGTGGTATTGATTATAGGTCCTCTAGACCTAGCTGATACTCTTATATTGTTGTTCTTTGTATCTTCTGTAAAGAAAACCCAAACAATTGCTTCATTTATATAATTAAAGTTATTAATCATATTTCCAGGAGCAGCAGCATCAACTGAAAATTCATCAAGAATTTCTTTGGTTAGTTTAATATAAGCAACTCCATTTTCCGTTAATTCTAAATGAAGTCCTACATAACCTTCTAATCTAACTTCACTTATTGGTCTTAAATATAAAGGTTCATATAACTTATCTATTTCAAGTTTATAATCTTCAATCAATTTAGCAATCTTTCTAAAAGTATCACCAGTTGAATTATTAAACATAAATCTATTTGTATCACTTACAATTCCTAAATATAATTTAGAAGCAATATTTTTATCCATTAACAAATCAGTTTCATTAATTAATTCTAATACTAATTCAGAAGCACTACTAGCAGTATCATCAATATATTCAATATCTCCAAACTTTTCTACAAAAGGATGATGGTCAATTTTTATTATTTTACTAAAATTATCTATTTCTATACCATCAATTCTTTTTACATCAGGTGTATCTAAAACAATTAGTAAAGCGTCTTTCATATCATCTACTTTATCAAGTTTACCAAAGTAGACAAATCTATTACTACCACTTCCAACGGAATATACTTTTTTTTCAGGAAATGTTAATAAAATACTATCTTTTAAAGCCATAGTTGATGCCATAGCATCAGGGTCTACTCCTACATGACGGGCTAAAATTATTTTATCATACTCACTTATTAATTTAAAAATATCACTATACATATAATCAGTCCTAACTATTTATTAATTCTAAAGTATCTCTTGCTATCATTAATTCTTCATCAGTTGGAATTACATAAACTTTTATACTTGAATCATTAGTTGATATTTTTTGAACTTTTCCACGAATTTCATTTTTTTCAACATCTAGTTTTACTCCAAGTACATCTAAGGCTTCAATTACTTGACGACGAACTGAAACACTGTTTTCTCCAACGCCGGCTGTAAAGACTATGGCATCGCATCCACCTAATTCAACATAATATTTAGCAATATAATCAACAATTCTTCTTACATACATCTTTTGAGCTAACTCACATCTTTTGTTACCTTCTTTAATTCCGGCTTCAATATCTCTTGAATCACTACTAACACCACTTATTCCAAGTAATCCACTTTTCTTATTTAAAATTGTATCCATTTCACTTGCCGTAAGTTTTAAAGTTTCCATCATATAAGGAACGATAGTTGCATCAATATCTCCACAACGAGTTCCCATGATTAATCCAGCATTTGGAGTTAATCCCATTGAGGTATTAAGACATTTTCCATTTAAAACTGCACTAATACTTGCACCATTTCCAATATGACAAGTAATTAGTTTAGTATCTTCTCTATCTAATATTTCATTCATTTTCATTGTAATATATTTATGACTTGTTCCATGAGCTCCATATCTTCTTATCTTATAATCATTTGACCATTCATAAGGTAAGGCATATAAGTAATTTTCTTCTGGAATTGTTTGATGGAAAGCTGTATCAAATACAACAGTTTGGACAGCTCCTGGTACAACTGCTTGAGCAGCTCTTATTCCAATGATAGCAGCTGGATTATGTAAAGGGGCTAAAGTAGATAATTCATCTATCTTATCTATTACATCTTCACTGGCAATAACTGACTTATCAAAGTAAGAACCACCTTGAACTATTCTATGACCAATTCCTGCAATATCATCAAGACTATCAACAATTTTATTATCTATTAATTCTTTAACTAATAATTCAAATGCACTCTTATGGTCAGGTAAACTAGCAGTCTTTTCTATCTTTTCACCATTTAACTTAATAGTATAGCAACTTCCCTCCATTCCTATTCTTTCAAAAACTCCACTTATTAATACTTCTTCATCTGGCATTTCATACATCTGGAATTTTAAAGATGATGACCCAGCATTTACTGATAAAATTTTCATATAACTTCTCCTTTTCCTAACTTATTATACAATATTTTCAAGAAAAATAAAACTATAAACCTAAAAAAATTAAAAATAGTACCTAAATAGTGTCTAAAAAAATAAAAATCCTTATTATATAAGGATAAATAACATATTGGCGGAGCGGGAGGGATTTGAACCCTCGCACCAGTTTAACCCGATC
>CANRDV010000090.1 GCA_947629475.1 uncultured Bacilli bacterium | reverse complement strand
TATGCAGTATATCCAAATGATAAAGGACAATCAAAAACATATAGTTTTACTTTATTATTTAATCCAGATAGATTTGTCAAAGTAGAAAAACCAACAAGTGAACTTTGTAAACAAAATTTAACCTATACAGGAAGTCCTCAAGATTTAGTAGATGAAACTAATCTAGATAAACAAGGTTATACAATAGAACAAGTTCAAGGAACAGATGCACAAGATTATCAAGTAAAAGCCCATTTAAAAGATAAATTTAGATGGAGTGACTCTTCACAAGAAGATGCAACTTTCAATTGTACTATAGAACCAAAAGAGACAATATTAACATATGAACCAGTAAGTGACTTTAAAGTTCCAATAGAAGGAAAAAGTACATTTAAGATAAATGCTCCAACATCTGGAACCTTTGAAGTAACATCACAAGCAAGTGGAACAGCAAGCGTAGAATTTACACCATCAAGTGGAACTTCAACAACAGTAACAGTACAAGGAGTAGAAATAGGAAATACAAGTTTAAATATAAAATTTACTCCAACTAGTAAAAATTATGCTGAAAAGACAGATACATATAGTGTAGAAGTAACTAAGAAATCAGCAGATATAATTAAAGAGCAAATAGCAAGTCATTCAACAGATGAGGCAAACCTAACTGTAGAAGATGAAGATGGAACAATTTATTTATCAGGAACCAATGACCAAATAAACTTCAATTATGTATGGTATTCAGGAAAAATATGGAGAATAACAGCAATAAATCCCGATAATACAATAAAAATGATAACGCAAGATTTAATAACATCAATTGTTTGGGGAGCAAATACAACATATCAAGGTTCCTGGATATATCAATGGTTAAATGAAGATTTCTTAGATACATTAGAAAATCAACAAAATATAATAGCGCAAGATGCCAAGTGGAATGCAACAGAAGATAATAGTTCACCCCCAGCAAAACCAACAGGAGCAACAATAGACGGAAATGTAGGATTATTGAATGCATATGAATATTATCAAAGTTATAAAAATTTAGGAACTGATAAATCAGCATATGGTAGTGGCTATTTAAATATTGGATCATGGTGGTGGTTAATAACACCATATAGTCGTACTTCTTCGCTTGTCCAGTTTGTCCACTACTATGGTGATCTTCGGTACAATTCGCCCAATTCGTTCGCGAGCGGGATCCGTCCATCTGTTAATCTAAAATCTGATATCAAAATATCAGGAGGAGCAGGAACGAAAGAAAATCCATATCGAATAGAAGGGGATAAAGAGGTAGCAAAAGCAGATGATAAACTAAATAGTAGAGTAAGTGGAGAATATGTAAATTTTGATGGAAAGAAATATAGAATAGTAGGAAAAGAAAATGACACAACAAAATTAACAAGTGTAGATTATGTAAGAGATGCAGATGGAGCAATAATGCAGAAGACCTTTTCAAGTGGAACAATAAATTATGGCTCAGTTGGGACAAATATAAGTTATTGGGCAGGATATTTAAATAAAGCAACAACAAGTGGATGGTATGGAAGTATAAGTGAAAAATATAAAAAAATGTTAGTTCAAGGAACATACTATTTGGGCATAGTTGGTAATTATAATACAAATATTAATAGCAATTATAAAAATGCTATATGTAGTTCTTATAACACAAAAGAAAGAACAAGTGAATGTAGTAAGACAAGTAGTACATGGCAAGGATATGTTGGATTACCGAGAGTAGGAGAGATGTTCTCAGCGCAACTTGCGGATATACAAAATGGTTCCTTTGTAACTACTATATGGTTAATAACGCCAAGCAATTCGTACGTCTGGGACGTCGACGCCTATAGTGGATTAAATGCTAGTTCGCCACCTTCTTCGGGCACATATGGGGTTCGTCCATCCATTAATTTAAACTCAGAAGTAACAATTGTATCAGGAGAAGGAACAGAACAAATACCTTATGACATAAAATGTGATAGTTGTAGTTAAGAGAGTATAATAAAAAGATGGTTGATGCCATCTTTTTTGATGTTATTTATTATCTTTAATCATTTCAAAGTAAGATATAATTGCAAGTATTTGGAAGAGAATAGTTATGATTGTTAGAGATAGGATATATATATTATTTATAAATGTTAATTTATTTAGATAAAGAAGACCTAGAAGAGCAAAGAGGAAGATTGTTTTAACTTTACCTATGATAGTAGATGATGGGTTCATGTCCTTAAAGAAAGCATAGATGTTGATAACTGCAATTACTAATTCTAAAGCAATATTTACAAATATTAAACTGTAATTACTTAAATTAAGTTCACTTCTTATTATAATAGGAATTAATAAACTTAAAGCAAATACTTTATCAACAACAGCATCTAAGTATTTACCGAAGGTTGAAACAGCATTGTATTTTCTGGCAAAGTAACCATCAAAAGTATCTGTTAAAGCAAATATTATAACCATGATAACAGCAGGAAGTAGTTTATCTAAAATTATAAGAGGTATTAAGATAAATGGGGATAATAATCTTGATGCCGTTAAGATATTTGCTATTTGTTTTTTATAATTACCTGTTTTTAGGTCTTTTTTTATTTGTTTAAAATCATTTAAAATTTTTTCTTTCATACTTAAACTCCTATAATAATTATATATCAAATTTCAAAAAATGCAAGAATTAATTACCAAGAAGTATTCTAACGGTTGAACCTGCAGCAAGATAGGTTCCGGGAGTAGGACTTTGTTCGATTACTTTATTACCACTTCCTGAATATTCAACATTATAATAGAATAAGTCTTTGGCTGCTTCTTTTTTAGTTTTTCCGATAGTGTCAGGAAGAGTATAATAAATTTCATCATCCCAGTATCTGACTTTTTCAATGGCATTTGTTTGTCTTTTTATATCTCTAGCATCGATTATATCAAGTAAAATTCGTCTTGCAACGGGTGCTGTTGTATAACTTGATAAAAGGGCTGTATTTTTTGGATTATCTATAGCAACATATAAAATAGCATTTGGGTCATTACTTGGAACGACAGCCATGAAACTCATGATATAGTTATTATCCATGTAAACTCCGTCTTTTACTTTCTGAGCTGTTCCGGTTTTACCACCAACCCGGTATCCATCAATATAAGCATATCTTCCTCCACCTCTTGCAACAACACTTTCAAGGGCATATTTCATGGTTTCACTTGTTTCTTTACTAATCGTTTTTCTTACTAATTTCTTTTCATTATTTAAAATTATATTATTAGTAGTTGGTTCATTGATACTTTTTACAACATATGGTTTATAAAGATTACCACCATTGACTACACTACTTACAGCAACTATTTGTTGAATAGGGGTAACACTTATTCCTTGACCAAAGGCTGAGGTTACAAGTTCTAGTTCATGGACTTTATCAAGTGGGAACATAATACCAGTTGCTTCTCCATTTAAATCAATTCCGGTTTTTTCACCAAATCCAAATAAATCAAAGTAAGAGAATAATCTTTCTTTTCCTAAAAGTTGACCTAGTTTAACAAAACCTGGGTTACAAGAATTTTCTAAAACTTGAAGAAATGTTTGGTCTCCATGACCTCCGGCTTTCCAACAACCAATGCGACTTCCTTCGATATGTACACTTCCAGAGTCATAGAAATGGTCATTGTAAATATCAATTACTTTCTCTTCAACGGCACTACTCATGGTGATAATTTTAAAAGTTGAACCTGGTTCATAAGTCATCCAGATAGGTAGGTTTCTGTTTAAAGTTTCTTTAGTATATATCTTATAATTATTAGGATTAAAAGTCGGACGACTTGACATAGCAAGAATCTCACCTGTATTAGGGTCAATTACAACTGCTAAAGAATCATCAGGTTTTAGAGTACTTTCAACATTGTTTAATTCTCTTTCAATTGCAAGTTGAATATTAATATCAATTGTTAAAGTAATATTCATACCACTGGCTGGTTCTAAATACATTTCTGATAAATTAATTTTATTTCCTTTAGCATCACTAAAGTATTTAATAGCACCATTTTCTCCTTGTAAATAGGAATCATACATAAGTTCAATACCACCTAAACCTTGATTATCAATTCCAACATAACCAAGAACATGTGCTAAAGTCTCACCATAAGGATAATATCTTTTACTTTCCTTAACTAAATAAACTCCATCAAATTCATGACTTTCAATTTCATCAGCAATTTCATAACTTAATCTTCTTCCTTCCGGATGAACTCTTTCAATGGAAGTTTTCTTATAAACATGTTTTTTCATTTCCTCTTCGGATACTTTTAAAATATCAGCTAAAACTTTACTAACTTCTTCTTTATTCTTAATTTGATTAGGAACTAAAACTAAACTAGTAGTTGTTATATTATCAGCCAGTACTACACCATTTCTATCTAATATTAAACCTCTATTTGCTTCAATTGGTAAATCTCTTGACCAAAGGTCTGTTGCAAGACTTGATAACTTCTTATAATCAATCATTTCAATATAAACTATTTTTAAGAAAATAACTAAGAAAAAACTAATAAAAAAAATTAAAACTAATTTAATTCTACTATCTATTTTTTTATTAAACATATCTCCACCACTTAATTATATGTTTAAATATAAAAAAAATAAAACTAATTATTATTAGTTTTATAAATTATTTTTCAATATTAGGATTATTACTTCTTCCCATAATATAATCTATACTAACATTAAAGTGTTTAGCAAATGTTAGTAAGAAGGCTGTTAAAATTCTAGTTTTTCCACTTTCATAAGCACTTACATTAGATTGACAAGTATGAAGTATTTCAGCAACTTCTGCTTGTTTTAAATTGTGTTTAAGTCTAATTTCTTTAAGTCTTACTTTAACAAGGTCATTACGAAGAGGCATATCAACATTACTTTTAACTTTTTTATTAGTTAAACCACAAGCATAATCCATTGTAACATGGAAAGTATTACAAAAATTAATTAAGTGTTTTAAAGGAATAAAATGCTCTCCAGTTTCAAAATAATTATAACTAGACTTACTAACTCCTAGAATTTCAGCCATTTTAGTTTGAGTATAATCTAACTCTTCTCTTACTTTCTTAATATTAGAAAACATAAAACATCACCACTAACATTATCTCACATTTTATTAGAAAAAAGGGAATAATCCACAAAATAAGATAAAATATTTAATCTTAGAAAAATATTAAATATTGCTTGATTAAGAAATATAAATTTTGTATAATAGAGATAGATAAGGAGAGAATTATGTCGA
>CANRDV010000089.1 GCA_947629475.1 uncultured Bacilli bacterium | reverse complement strand
ATAGTCATGAATATGGTTGATAATAATATGACATTAGATGTTATATCTAAAGCAACTAAGCTAACTAAAGAAGAAATTAAAAAGATAATCAAAACAAATAAAGCAAAAATTGCTTAAGCAGATAGTTTTGATACTAAGAAAGGAAAATAAACTTATGTTAGAAAATTATGATGCATATTGTAAAAGGTGTGATGAAATCTTTGGCTGGGTAATGCGAGGAAGAGAAGAAGGATATGACTTAGGTCAAAAGAATGGCTATGATTTAGGTCAGAAAAAAAGTCGTGAGGAAATAGTCATGAATATGGTTGATAATAATATGACATTAGATGTTATATCTAAAGCAACTAAGCTAACAATAGATGAAATTAAAAAAAATTATAATTTAAATAATGCTTATTAAATAAGGATAACTAATAAAATAGTTATTCTTTTAATTAAAATCTATTTTCAAATTACTAAAATTAGGTTATAATTAAATAGTAGAGAGGATAGTAAAATGAATGATGTTGTTGTATTAATACCATGTTATAATCCTAATAAGAAATTATTACAATTAATTTCTGAATTAATTAAAAATGATTTTAAAAAGATTATAGTAGTAAATGATGGAAGTAATAGAAATTTAGAAATATTTAATAAATTAAAAGAATATAAAAACTTAGATATTTTAGAATATAAAGAAAATAAAGGAAAAGGATATGCTTTAAAATATGGAATAAATTATTATTTAGAAAACTATAAAACTTTATATAAAGGTATAGTTATGGCTGATGCTGATTTACAACATAGTGTATCTGATATTATAAATATAACTATAAAACTTTTAGGTAATCAAGATAGTTTAATTCTTGGAATGCGTAATTTTAATGAAAAAAAAGTTCCATTAAGTAATAAATTAGGTAATAAAATAACAAGTGCTATCTTTAGCTTTTTATATGGAACTCATGTTCATGATACTCAAACTGGTTTAAGAGGAATACCTAATCGTTATTTAAACTTATGTTTAGAATCTAAAGGTAAAAGATTTGAATATGAAATGAATATGTTAATTAAGTTTACTAAAGAAAAAATAAATATTTTAGAAGTTCCTATTTCAACTATTTATTTTAAGAAAAGTGATTCTAAATTTAATAAAATAACAGATTCAATAATGGTTTATCAAGCTTTATTTACAGAATATATAAAATATGGATTAACTTCTTTTTGTGCTGCGATAGTTGATATAATTATATTTACTTTCTTTGTAAATACATTTAATACAATGAATAATAATTTAACAATTATAATAGGTACAGTATTAGCAAGAGTTATATCAGGATTTCTTAACTTTAATTTAACAAAATATTTAGTCTTTAAAACCCATGAAAAAAGTGATACAATGCTTGGAAAGTTTTATTTACATACAGCTTGTAATATGATTGCATCAGCCCTTTTAGTAATGTTATTTCACAATCTTTTACCAATGATACATGAATCATATTTTAAATTAGTAGTAGATACTCTTATTTATATATTTGGTTATAAAATTCAAAAAAAATATATTTTTAAAGCTTAATGAATAAAATTCTTCTTTTTTATCAAGATAGATAAGAAAGGAGATTTTATTTTGGCAAAACATAAAGTAGAAATAACTGGAGTTAATACAAATGAAATAGAAGTTTTATCAAGTGATGATGCAGTTATTTTATTTAAAAAGTTAAAGGAAGGGGACTTAAGTGCTAAAGAAAAATTAGTTAATGGTAATTTAAAATTAGTTTTATCTATATTAAAAAAATATGTAGGAAGATGTGATAACTTAGATGATTTATTCCAAGTTGGAGTAATTGGTCTTACTAAAGCTATTGATAATTTCAATGTTGATTTAGGATTAAAGTTATCAACTTATGCAATCCCAATGATAAGTGGAGAAATCAGAAGATATCTAAGAGATAATAGTCTACTTCGAGTAAGTAGAAGTGTTAAAGATTTAGCATATAAAGCAATTGCAAAAAGAGATGAATTAACTAATACCTTAGGTTATGTTCCAGGATATGATGTTATAGCTCATGAACTAGGAGCAAGTGAGATTGATGTTTTAACAAGTCTAGAAGCCTTAGCTGACCCCGTTAGTATCTTTGAACCTATTTATAATGATGGAGGAGATACCATTTATTTATATGAACAATTAGAAGATACCAAAAATGACCAAGATATAGAAACTAAACTTGCTTTAAAGAAAGCTATCAATGACTTATCAACAAGAGAAAAAAGTATATTAGATAAACGTTATGTAATTGGTAAAACTCAAATGGAAATTGCAACAGAACTTGGAATAAGTCAAGCCCAAGTATCAAGACTAGAAAAAAATGCTATTAAAACCTTAAAAAAAGTCTTAAAATAATAAAAACTACTTGAATTTATTAGTAATTTAGATTAAAATAATAACCATTCAAAAGGAGGTTATTATGCGAATAGCGGTTTTTTCAGACATTCATGGCAATTTAGAAGCCTTAAAAGAAATATTAAAAGATATAGAAAAAGAAAATATTGATGAAATTATTTGTCTTGGTGATGTTATAGGAATAGGACCAGATTCTAAAAAATGTTTAGATTTAATAATAAATAATAATATAAAACTAATATTAGGTAATCATGAACTTGCTTATTTATTTGGAACAAGTATTGATTATAATATTGAAGAAAATGAAAGAGAACATTATAAATATATAGCATCTACTTTAGGTGATATAGAAAGAAAATATTTAGAAAAATGTCCTTTATATATAGATTTTAAATTTGGAAATAATAAGTTTAAGTTTATGCATTTCTTAATTAAAGATAAAAATTTAAAATATCCTTATCATAGTTTAAATTTATTAACTACCTTAAAAGATTGTTTAGGTGATGTAGTTAAGAAGACTAATAGTGATTATATATTTGTTGGACATGAACATACAGGATTTGAACAAAATTTTGATAATACAAAGTTATTTGGAATAGGAAGTTCAGGTTGTGTTAAAAGAAATATAACTAGTTATACAATAATAGATATTAAAACGGAAGTAACTGTTTTAAGGAAAGTAATAACTTATAATAAAAAGAAATTAGAAGAATCTTTATTAAAAGAAAATTATCCAGAAAGAAATAATTTAGCAACTATATATTTTGGTATAGATTTAGAATAGTTTCTTTTTTTCTTTTTTTGTAAACTTTACATTTTTTTATCTAATAATCCTTGATTATTTAGAAATTTATGGTAATATTATATTGTAGAGAGGAGTTGACCTAACATGGCTAATATATTAAATGTATCATCAAAATATGTATACAATGTGTTAACTATGGGGGGGGGTTATCAACTTTATCACATAATATAAAATTATCAGAAAATAATAGTTTAAGACATAGTAAAGTAGTATATTAATACTAATCTTTATTATGTCTTTTAATTATTTTTCCAAAATGACTTGAAAAGTCCGTTAATTTATCTTATAATATTATTAGAATAGTGAGACCATATAATAAGTAAGGAGGATGATAATATGGCTAACAAATATTTAAAAAAGAGAAAATGGGTTATCTTAGGAGCATTCCTATTAGTATTAACTCTAACCATAACAGGTACCTATGCGTTATGGAATTATTTTAAGGTTGGAGAAAATCAACAACTAGTAACAGGAGATATTTATATGAAGTATAAAGAAGGAAGTTCTTCAATAAAGATAACAAATGCAATGCCAACAAATACATATGACCCAAGTCAAGTATTTGAGTTTACCATCGAAGGAAAGAATACATATACAAAACCAATCTGGTATGAAATAGTAATTAAATGGGGAGAAAAACCAACAGATAGAAATACAAGAATACCAGATGAGTTCATAAGATTTAGATTAACTGAACAATTACCAGATGGTGAAGAACAAGAAGTAATTGCTGCAGGAAAGTATGAAGATTTTGAAAATGGTAAAAAAATCTGGGTAAATAAAATAGCAGCAAATTCACCAGAAACAACAATAACCTATAAATTATATATGTGGGTATCAAATGAAATGCATTTAGGTTCAGGAGATGATGCAGACTCATCAGACATGGATATGAATACATGGAATACAGATGCATTTGCATCAGTTAAAGTATCAGTCAATGGAGACTTTGAAGAAAAGACATTAGAAGAAGAACCAGAAACCCCAACAACAGGAGTAGCAACAGAAGTATTAAAAGCCAAGTTAGGAACCGATGGATTAGTGGGAATACCAGCAGCATGTAGTGAAGAAAGCTGTGAATCAATTACTGATAAAAGTGCTGATAAGTCAACAATAAGAGAATACAGATATTCGGGAGCAACAGCAAATAATTATGTCTACTTCAATTGTCAAGATGGAAAAGAACAAAATGCAGATAATTGTGAAAAATGGAGAATAATCGGAATATTCAAAGACGAAGACGGTCAAGAACATATGAAGATAGTAAGAGATGAAGTATTACCAGCAACTGCAATGCCAGATACATATACAGTAAGTGGAACATCATATAAAATAAGATATAGCAGTTCATCAGCAACAGCCTATTGGAATTATACCGGAAGTGCATATAACAACAACTGGGTAAAGGGAGGATTAAAATATTGGCTAAATTCAGAAGGAACAACAGATGGATATTTGAAATCTCTAACTAGTACAGCCCAAAATATGATAGAAGAAACAAAATGGTATTTGGGAAACTTTAAATTTGGCTCAAGTGGAGATGATACAGTAACAGCATATGAACATGAAAGAGGAAGTAAAACATGTAGTAGCAGTTGTAGTGGAGGAGATATCTGGAGTGGAAATGAAGCAACATGGACGGGAAAAATTGGATTAATGTACCCAAGCGATTATGGATTTAGTGCAGATAGTAGTTATTGGAGTGGAACATTATTATATAATTATAATAGTGCAGCATCAGCAACAAGTTGGCTACAAAAAGAAGCCAATCATTCTTCTTACGAATGGCTTTTGTCGCCCTCCTCCAGCGCCTCTTACTATGTCGCTATCTGGAATGGCGATTGGAATGTGTTCATCAACCGTGCGAATAGCTACAGCGGCGTGCGGCCAGTCCTTTATCTGAAATCTGAAGTGCAAATTACAGGAACGGGTACAGGAACAAGTTCATCTCCATACGAATTATCTTGTACTAGTTGTACAGCAACATCTAGTCCCTTAGCTACGGACAGTTTTGAGCAAACCCAATAATATCAAGGGTTTGCGACTAAAAAAAGTACGTCCAGTGATATGCTAAAAATGACAATTATGATACCA
>CANRDV010000088.1 GCA_947629475.1 uncultured Bacilli bacterium | reverse complement strand
CAGTTTCTAAAGTACTTGAAATCATTGAAGCAAGTAAAGCCAAAGTCGCTTAGTCTAACTAAAGATAGTAGGAGCAACCCTATTATTTTTAGTTATATTAATACTTGACAAATACTTAAATATTTATTACAATGTTGTTACAAGTAAAAAATTACTATCAAAAAGGAGGAAAGAAATGTGGACTAAAGAATTAGAAATGAACACAAGGATAGCTGATGCTTATCTTGGGGGAATTACGGTTGGAGAAATTCGTGGAGAGGCTCGGGGAATTAAGATGGAAAAATCCAAAATGATAACCCGTCTAAATGACCAAAACATCCCACTTGAAGTAATTTCAAATGCAGCAGAAATGTCAGTTTCAGAAGTACTTGAAATTATAAAATCAAGTAAACTAACAGTCAATTAATTTAACTATAAACCTATCTTATCAATTTTTTCTTTAATAACACTTTTATAATTTCTGGATACTAAATTACATTTTTTGTTATTAAAAAAAGTTATTTCTTTTTTCTTAAAATCAATACTAATAACATTACTTAAATTAACAAGACAGGCTCTATGAGTTTGAATAAAAAAATCACATTCTAGTTTTAATTTATTATCTAAATAATTTAAACTCTTACTTGTAATAATACTAGAACTAATAGTATGAATAATTGTTTTTCTATTACTAACTTCAATAAATAAAATATTAGATATCTTAATAATATTATAATTAGAAATAGTTTTAATAACTAATACTTTAGATAAATTATAACTATTAATAATTTCTTCTAACTTATCTTCTAAAATATTAAAATGTTTCTTATCAATAAAAGCAAATGCTTTAATTGAACTAATTAAAAAACTATTAATATAATCCTTATTATAACAACCAATAAATATTATTTCAGATAACTTATCATTATTTCTTATTTTTTTGGCTATATCAAAAATATTATCATGATAATCTAAATCAAAGATAAAAACTTTATTTTCAATATTACTAAAAGAAACTTTAAAAAAATTATCATTATAACTATTAAATAAATATATTTTATATTCTAAATTAGATTTAAATAAAGTGGAATCTATTTTATCTTCAATTAAAGAAGAATAAAGATTAGATTCTGTAACAACAATAAAGTTTATCACAACTGCTCCTCCAAACTTTATATATTTTAGTGATATCACAAGCCAATAATAACATAGTAAATTAAATAATATTGATGATATGTATAAAAAGACAATTTTTAGTTTAAAAAGTTCTATTATTTTTTGATTATTTATGTTAAAATTAAATTGAGTGTGATAATATGTTAGAAAATTTAAAAGTAGTATTTATGGGAACTCCTGAATTTAGTGTTCCGATTTTAGAAGAATTAATTAAAAATACTAAAGTAATCGGAGTAGTATGTCAACCTGATAAGATTAAAGGAAGACATCAGGAATTAGAATTTCCACCTATTAAAGAAGTTGCTATAAAAAATAATATTAAAGTAATGCAACCAGAACATATTAAGGAAGATTACCAAAGTATTTTAGAACTTAATCCAGATATTATTATAACATGTGCTTATGGGCAAATATTGCCAAATGCTATTTTGAGTTTTCCTAAATATGGTTCAATAAATGTTCATGCCTCACTTCTTCCTAAATTAAGAGGAGGAGCACCCATTCACCATGCAATTTTAGATAACTATCAAAAAACAGGAATTACAATTATGTATATGGATACAGGAATGGATACAGGAGATATAATAAGTTATCAAGAACTTTTAATAGAAGATACAGATACTTATCAAACCCTACATGATAAATTAAGTCTGATAGGAGCAAGTCTTTTAATTGAAACTTTACCTAGTATAATAAATGGAACTAACAAAAGAATAAAACAAGATGAAAGTAAAGCAACATATGGCTTTAATATCAAAAGAGAAGAAGAACTAATTGATTTTAATCAAGATATGTTAACTATATATAATAAGATAAGAGGTTTAAATCCTAATCCGGGTAGTTATTTTAAATTAAATGATAAAACTGTTAAAGTATATAGAGCTTTAAAAATAGATGATAAAACATATCAAGATAAAGAAAATGGAATGATTGTTGAAGTAGATAAAAAAGGAATTTATATTAAATGTCAAGATGGATTAATTAAAATATGTGAGTTACAAATGGAAGGTAAAAAAAGAATGGATACAGCAAGTTTTTTAAATGGTAATAAAGAAGACTTAGTTGGTATTATAGTTAATAGGAGTATAAAATGAAAGATGATAATGGTAAAATAACAATTAAATCTATATGGAAATTTTTAAGAAGTGATAAAGGAAAAAAATATTCATTTATTATCTTTTATGCTATCTTTTTTATCTTTTTATTTGTCTTTTTAACTATGCCAGTTAAAGAAACTAAGATTGAGAAAGAAAAAGAGGAAGAGATTAATAGTTTACCATTTATAACTAAAAAATTAGAAGATAATAACTATAACTTTACTTATAAAGAAATAATTAATGATAATACAATTGAATTTCAAGGAGTAAAAGAAAATAATTTAATTTCAATTAGTAATGAACGAGATAAATATGATTATATCTATCAAAATGGAAAGTTAACAAAAACTAATGAATTAAATCCTCTTGAATATTATAAATTACTTGATATATATGAATTAAAAACTTTAATTAAAAGTTCTACTTTAATAACTAAAGTAGAGTTTCCAAATACAAGTGAATATAATTTTAATTATGATATAGATTCTAATACATTAAATAATTTATTTGAGAAAGAAGGAGTTTTAGAAAATTCTTTAAATAGAATAGTTGTTAATTGTAATAAAGATTTTGAAGTAAAAAAAATAAGTATTGATATATATAATTATTTAAAAGAAATTAATAAAGAAGATACAGATATTACTTCTTATCTAATAGAAATTGAGTTTTTGGAGGATGCATGAAAAAGATAGTTTTAATAGATGGTAATAATTTAGTTTTTAGAAGTTATTATGCAACGGCCTATAGTGGAAGTTTACTTAAAAATTCTAAAGGGTTTCCAACTAATGCTTTATATGGTTTAATTAATATGTTAAATAAAATAATTAATGAAGAAAAACCAACGCATATTATGATTGCTTTTGATAAAGGAAAGACTTTTAGACATGAAAAATATGATGTATATAAAGCTGGACGGAGTGAAACACCAGATGAACTTAAAAAACAATTTCCAATTGCTTATGAACTATCAACAGCGATGGGAATTAAACATTTTGAAATTGATAATTATGAAGCAGATGATATAATTGGAACATTTGCTAAGTTAGTTGATACGTTAGATGATGCTGAAGGGTTAATTGTAAGTAGTGATAAAGACCTTTTACAATTAATTTCTGATAAAGTTAAAGTTAAATTATTAAAAAGTAATGATTATATCATGATGGATAAAAAGAAATTTGAAGAAATATATGGTTCAAATGACCCTAAGAAAATGGTTGATTTAAAAGCCTTGATGGGAGATGCTAGTGATAATATTCCAGGAGTAAAAGGAATAGGAGAAAAGACAGCTATTTCTTTAATAAAACGCTTTGGTTCTTTAGATGGTGTATATGCTAACTTAGATAGTATTACTTCAAAATTAAGAGAAAAACTAGAAGCAGATAAAGACAATGCTTATATGAGTTATGATATAGCAACAATCTATAAAGAAGTTCCAATTGACCTAGATTTAGATAATATTAAATATTTAGGTATTAATAAAGATGATTATGAAAATATTTTAAAAGAATTAGAATTTTATTCTTTGTTAAAAAAACTTGATATGGATATAAAACCCAAAGAGACAAAAGAAATAAATTTTAAAGTAATATCTAATTTAGATGAATTAAAACTTTCTGATAGTTATGCTATTTACTTAGAAACTTTAGGTTATAATTATCATAATGATAAACCATTAGGAGTTTCTATCCATGATAAAGATAATAGTTATTATATTCCTTTTGATTTATTAAAAAATAGTACTATCTTAAATGATAATAAAGAGAAATATACTTATGATTTAAAGAAATTATTATATGTTTTTAATAAATATAATATTAAAATAGATAAAAAAATAGATGATGTGATGTTAATTAGTTATTTATTAAATAAAAATATTAAAACGGATATTGCATATTTATCTAATAGTTATGATTATGAAATTAAATTTTATGATAAGATGTATGGAACTGAAATAACTATTAAAGAACCAAGTGATGATTCTTATATCAAAGAAATAGTTAAAAAATCAGAGTTTATCTATGAAATAATGCCTAGATTAAAAGAAGAATTAGAGCATGAAGAAATGGTTAGTTTATATAAAGATTTAGAACTTCCTTTAAGTTATGTATTAGTTAAGATGGAAGAAAATGGATTTTTAGTTGATACTAGTTATTTAAGAAGTATGGGGAGAGAATTAGATAAGAAAATGAATGAACTTGAGAAAGAAATATTTAAAGAAGCTGGTTGTACTTTTAATATTTTATCACCTAAACAATTATCAGATGTTTTATTTAATACCTTAAAAATTCCTTATCCTAAAAGAGGTAAAGTAGCTAATTATTCAACAAGTAAAGATATTTTAGATAGATTAAAACCTAATTATGATATAGTAAATAAAATACTTGATTACAGGACTTTATCTAAAATGAAATCTAACTATGTAAGTGGTATTATCAGTGAAGTTAATGAGGACGGGAAAATTCATACTATTTATAATCAAACTTTAACAAGAACCGGAAGACTTTCAAGTGAAAGACCTAATTTACAAAATATTCCAATTAGAGATGAAAATGCGAAACTTACAAGGAAAGCTTTTGTTCCAAGTGAAGGGTATAAGATAGCTTCATTTGATTATTCTCAGATTGAACTTAGGGTATTTGCTCATATGGCTCATGCAGTTGATATGATAAATGCTTTTAAAAGTGGAATTGATATTCATACAAAAACAGCCAGTCAAATCTTTAATGTGCCGGTTGATGAGGTTACTAAGGATATGCGAAGAAAAGCTAAAGCAGTTAACTTTGGTATTATCTATGGTATTTCTAGTTTTGGTTTATCTGAGGATTTAAAAATTAATATCGATGAAGCTAAGTCTTTTATTGAATCTTATTTAAATACTTTCCCAGGTATTAAAGATTTTATGAATAAACTTGTCATGGATGTTTATAAAACAGGTTATGTTAAAACTTTAATGAATAGAAAAAGAATAATAGATGAAATAAATAATAAGAATTATTTAATAAGACAAAGTGGAGAGAGAATGGCTTTGAATACTCCGGTTCAAGGAACAGCTGCAGATATTTTAAAGAAAGCAATGGTTGAAATAGATAAGGAAATGGAGAAATTAAAGTTAAAGAGTAGAATGTTAGTTCAAGTTCATGATGAATTAGTTTTTGAAGTAGAAGAGTCCGAGATAGAAACTTTAAGAGAATTAGTAACAAGAATAATGACAACTACTTATAAATTAGATGTACCTTTAGAAGTTGCTTATGAAATAGGTGATAATTGGTATGATGCTAAATAGCTAATAATTTTTATCTCTTTTCAAACAAAGTGCTGATGGAATTATTTAAAGTTATTAATTCCTATCTTCCTCAAATCAACAGGCATT
>CANRDV010000087.1 GCA_947629475.1 uncultured Bacilli bacterium | reverse complement strand
AAAATCTCTATATTAATAGAGACATTTTCACTTAAAATTTATTTTTTAATTAGAGACATTTTCATTTAAAAATCACAATTTTTAATTTTAGATTAATTTGACTATTTTAAAAAATGAATTTCTGTGCTAAAATAAATTTATGATGAAATAGAAAGGAATGATTTTATGAGTAAAATTTTAGTAAGTTATTTTTCAGCAAGTGGCATAACAAGAGGAGTAGCAAGTAAAATTGCTACTATTATAGGTGGAGATTTATTTGAAATTGAACCTGTAATTAAATATACAGATGAGGATTTAGATTGGACTAATCCGGAAAGTAGATCTTCAATTGAAATGAATAATTCGGAATCAAGACCAGAAATTAAGAATAAAGTTTCTAATTTAGATGTTTATGATACTATTTTAATAGGATTTCCTATATGGTGGGATTTGACTCCAACGATTATTAATACCTTTATTGAAGAAAATAATCTTGAAAATAAGAAAATCTATGTTTTTGCAACTTCAGGTAGTTCAAGTGTTGATAATAGTTTTAATAATTTAAAAAATAGTTATAATAATCTTAATTTTATAAGTGCTAAAAGATTATCAAGCAATGTATCAGATAGTGATATAACTAATTGGCTTGAAATTTAGAAAGGTAGAGGTGAAGAATTAATGAAAAAACAAACAGCCGGAAGAGATAATTTAGGTAATATTGCACCTAAGTTTGCTGAATTAAATGATGATGTATTATTTGGCGAGGTTTGGTCAAGAGAAGATAAGTTAAGTGCTCGGGATAGAAGTTTAATTACGATAGCAGCCTTATTTGCAGAAGGGTTATATCCTCAATTAAAAAGTCATCTTGCAATCGGAAAAGAACATGGACTTACCAAAGAGGAAGTTGTTGAAGTAGTAACCCAACTTGCTTTTTATGCAGGATGGCCTAAAGCCTGGAGTACTTTCCCTTTAATTGAAGAAGTATATGGGAGTGATAAAAATGAATAAAGAAGAGTTTGATAAGTTAAATGTCTTTGGGTTAGGACAACCAAACGATCTATATGCTAAATATTTTATAGGAAAAAGTTATTTGAATCCAATTGCCAAAACAGAAAATGGAATTAGTTTTTCTAATGTAACATTTGAGCCTGGTTGCAGGAATAATTGGCATATTCATGCTGCTAAGTCAGGTGGAGGACAGGTTTTAATTTGTACAGCAGGATATGGATACTATCAGGAAGATGGTAAAGAAGTCCAAAAACTAAAACCAGGTGATATTGTAGTAATACCAGCAAATGTTAAGCATTGGCATGGCTCAAGAAAAGGTTCTTGGTTTAGTCATATAGCAGTAGAAGTACCTGGTTCTGAAACTGAGAATATTTGGCTAGAGCCAGTTACTGATGAAGAATATAATAAGTTAAATTAAAATTAAATGTAATGAAATCGAGTGAATTCTAAAACTCGATTTTATTGTTTAAGAAAAAAATCGTTATGTCCACTAAAAAAAGAAACATATTCAAAACGCTTAATAAACCAATAAGTTTCCTAAGCACACATCTATAAATGAATGGACTATCCGTTTCTTTTATGTGCTAATAATAACATATTTTTTTCCTTTCTGTCAAATATTTGCACATAAACTAGGACTTAGCGAAAAAAAATTGTCAAAAAGTACTTGCCAAAGAAAATTTTACATGTTATAATGTTGTTACAAAGAGAAAAAATACGGAAAAGTAATAATTTTATATGAATTTGACGGTCAAAATGTAAATATTGTGTACTTTTAAAAATTAAAAGGTGTTTTTCATTTGGGAAACAGTTAATTTATTTGATGCAAATATTATATCTAAAGGGAAAGTATTACAAAAAAATTAACTATTTCTAAAATCGGAATAATAGTCCTAATTTTTGTAGGGATTATTATAATCAACTATGTTAAAGATTTTTTGAAAAATATAAAAATTTAATTATTATAATTAAGTAAAAAGAAAGGAATGTGATGTTATAATGAAAAATGAAATTATATTATTTGAAAATCAAAATGTTAAATTAGAAGTAAATATGCAAGATGAAACAGTATGGCTTTCATTAGAACAGATGGCTAAATTGTTTGATCGAGATAGGACAGTTATTACAAGGCATATAAATAATGTTTTTAAGGATGGGGAATTAGATAAAAATGAAGTATGTGCAAAATTTGCACATACCACTCAACATGGGGCAATAGCAGATAAAACTCAAACTAGAGAATTAGATTACTATAATCTTGATATGATTATAAGTGTTGGCTATCGAGTAAAATCTAAAAATGGTGTTATCTTTAGAAAATGGGCAACTAAAGTATTAAAGGATTATATGATTAAAGGCTATGCTGTTAATCAAAAAAGATTAGAATATTTAGAAAAGACAATTAAGTTAATTGATATTGCTGGTAGAATTGATACTGAATTAAAAGGTAATGAAGCACAGGAAATAATTAAAGTAATAAATAATTATTCGAATGCTTTAGATTTACTAGATGACTATGACCACAAGAGAATAGTAAAACCAAGTGGAACTAAAAATGATGAAAAAATTACTTATGAAGATTGTATGGATATAGTTAGCAAACTTAAATTTTCAAGTGATAGTGATTTATTTGCCCTTGAAAGAAATCAAGGTTTAAAAGGAATAATAGGTACTATCTATCAATCTTTTGATGGAAATGACTTATATCCAACAATTGAAGAGAAAGCAGCCAATTTCTTATACTTAATTACTAAAAATCATACTTTTATAGATGGAAATAAAAGAATTGCAGCTACCTTATTCATTTACTTTTTAAAATTCTATAATATTCTATATAATAAAAATGGACAAGTTATTGATAATAATACACTTGTTGCCGTTACTCTTCTTATAGCCGAATCTAATCCAAAAGAAAAAGATATACTAATTGATTTGGTAATGAATTTCTTAACAAAATAATAGATTCATTCTATATTGAAGAAACCAAGAATATTTGATTAAAATAATATAAATTTATAGAAAAGAGAAATTTTATGTTAAATAAATTGAGCATTTGTTCTAGTAATAAAATTTCTTTTTTTGATTTATAGTTTATTGATCTATATGTGAAATTATGTAATTTATAATAAACTAAAAATTATTTGTTGTGTATTTTATTGAAATTTACTCTATATTATCTTGATTTGTGGTATAATTAAAAGTGAAAGAAACATAATTTATAAAAATGGAGAATGTTATGAATAGAAAAAAGATAATAGTAGTTATTATAGTATCTATAATTATTGTATTTAGTTTATTAGGAATAATTATATATAATTATTTAACAAATTATTCGAATGTTTTAAAAACAAATTGGAATATTGAATTACCAAAAAATTTGGTTGAAGAAGTTTATAGTGCTAATTCTTCAGCAAGTTTTCATGGAGATGGAATTAGATATCATGTTTTTTCATATAAAAATGAGGAGAAAACAAAAGAAATATTTAATTGGTCTTCCGAAGAAAAAGAAACTATATATTATTCCTCTTATAGTGAAGCTGTAAATAATTGGTTAAATGAAATTAAAGTTCTAAAAGAAAATTATCCTAATTATTCTAATTGTAAGTATTGGTATAATAAACAAGATGATAATAGTGAGATTATTATTCTTTTTGATAATAAAGAAAATAGATTGTATATAGTTGAATCGTTTTTATAAATAGAAAGGAAAATAGATTATGGAAATAATAGACATACCAAAAATTGTATTACATATACATTTAGATGGTTCATTAGATTTAGAACTTGCTTATAAGTGGTTAGTAGAAGATGGCTATGATTATAGTCAAAAAGAAGTTTTAGAAAAATTAAGAGTCGATAAAGAATGTCGAAGTTTAAATCAATATTTAGAAAAATTTGCTCTGCCATGTAAATTATTAAATAGTTATGAAAGATTAAAAGAAGCTAGTAAATCTTTATTTTTAAAACTTGAAAAAGAAGGAGTAGTTTATGCAGAAGTTAGATTTGCTCCTATTAAGCATGTGAATGATAATTTAAATATTAATAGAGTAGTGGAAGCTGTTTTAGATGGAATGAATGAAGTTTTAAAAAATGGAAAAATATCTGGTGGCATTATATTATGCTGTATGAGAGATGCTAGCAAAGAAGATAATTTGAAAACGGTAGCACTTGCTAAAAAATATTCATCTCTTGGAGTAGTTGGTATCGATTTAGCAGGAGCCGAAGCCCTTTATGAAACCAAAAACTTCAAATATATTTTTGATAAAGCAAAGATTGAAAATATTCCTTTTACTATCCATGCCGGAGAAGCTGATGGAATAAGTTCTATAAAAAGTGCCTTAGAGTTTGGTGCATGTAGACTTGGTCATGGAATAAAAGCTATAGAAAATAATAATATGATAGAAAAATTAAAAAAAGAAAATATCTTACTTGAAGTATGTGTTACTAGTAATTATCAAACCGAAGCTGTTAAAGGTATTCATCCAATCGAAGAATTATATAAAAGGGGTGTCAAGATATCTATAAATACAGATAATGATACAGTTTCAGGTATTGATATTATAAGTGAATATAAATATATACTTGCTAATACAAATTTAAAAATTGAAGATATAATAAAATGTAATTATAATTCAATAGATTTTATTTTTAATGATAAAATAAAAAATAAATTAAAGAAAATATATAAATAAAGAGGAAAATATGAAAAAAGGTCTAAAAATAACTTTAATTGTTCTAGGAGTTTTAATTGTAATTATTACACTTGATACAATGCAAGCTAAAATATTTGATAATAGTCCATTTATTAAAATCAGAAAAGAATTTAAAGATGGTTATGTACAATATATTGATAAAGGATTATTAGTTAATCATTATCATTGTGGAAACAACAAAGAAAAAACTACTTGGAAAAGCACTAAATATGCTTGTCCTATTTATAAAAAAAATAATGTAACAGATGAAATCACTAAAGTTACCTCTGAACAAGTATTAAAACTTACACCATCTATGACTTATAAAGACATAGTTGAAATACTAGGAAATACTATTGATGTTGGAAGTGGTATTTATATTCTTAAATATGAAGTTGATGAAAAATACATTCTTGAAATTTCATTACAAGGAGATGATGCTCGCCTTGGTATAACAGGTGATAAACTTTTAGAAAATAAACAACCAATTAATCAATTTAATCTTGTATTTTATCAAAAAACTGCAATAAAACCAAAACAAAAAGAATTAATTATAAGTAAAAATGAAATTAAAGATATAGATTATAATGTCTATGCTTTTGAAGGACATGTTGCTATTAACTTAAATAGTGATACAGAATTAACAGAAAATAGTATTTCATTAAGAGATGCTCTATTACAAAATAAAATAACAATGAATGAAATTCTTGAAAAAGCTAATAAAGATTTAAATGAAAATAATATAACAGGTGATATATATAAAGATGGTGGTAGTGTAAGATATCAATATAATAATTATACGATTATTAAGTGTAATACAATAGATGGAAGTAGAGATGTTTATATTGGTACTAAAGATATGACAATAAATGATTTAGAAATTTAAATAAATAGTAATTTGTAGAAATGGAGGAATTATGAAAATATTAATAAAAAGAAATAAATCGTTATTTGCATAGTTCGGCTAATAGGTGTATAATATAAACATAATTGTGCATTGATGAGTGACAGCAAAGTT
>CANRDV010000086.1 GCA_947629475.1 uncultured Bacilli bacterium | reverse complement strand
GTAGGGGTTTTGGTTAGTTTAGTACCATCAGCAGTTTGATAAGTTTTTTCTTTATTGTTAATTAAATCTTTTAAACCAGCTATAATACCAGCTTCATTACTTGAACCACCACCAAGAGGCGACAAATCTTCGACACCTTCAGGTAAGGTTCCTTCTAATACTGTGTTTTTACCAGTTATGGGATTATATCTAACTCTAGAAACAATTTTTCCTGTTTGGGTGTCTTTTAGGTTATAAGTAATAATTGGTTCTTTCATTCCATTTCCATCAGTTGTTACACTATAATTTTTTTCAATTTGAGGATAATATTCTGTTAATGGCACAATTTGATGAGCAGTTCCCCAATAAAAAGTTATTCCAATTCGACTATTTGGAGATGTTTCTTTAATACTTTTTATTATTTTGTTTGTTGCGTTCACAGTACTTGTTAATTGGTCTCCAACCATAGAAGTAGTAATATCAAGAACAAATTCAATATCTACAGGAATAACTTCTCTAGTTGTAGATTGATTAGAACCTAAAGCAGAGAAAACAGTTAAGAAGTCACTTTGATAATTGGTTGTAATACCATTTCCAGAATTTACATAAGTAAGTCCTTTATCTAAAGTTACGTTACCTCCCGTTTCATCATAAGTATAAACAGATTTATCTGTCCATATTTGCCCATCATATTTGTCTAGTGATTTAAAAAATTCTTTATAACCATCAACTGTTTTAGTATCGGATACTCTTTTTATATCTTGATTATTGTTTACAATCGTTTTAAAATCAGTATTAGAAGTTGTAGTTTCATTAGTACTAGCATAACTTGCAACTAATCCAATCAAAATAGTAAACATTAAAATAGTAGATAATACATAAAATTGATTTTTTAAATTAAAATATTTTTTCATAAAACTTCCTTTCTATAATGCCCTTAGCATTATTTACTATATCATTATAACATTTATAATATAATTTGTAAATTAAAAAGTGTAAAAAAAAGAATTTAGTTTGTTGAACCAAATCCTCCAGCACCTCTTATTGTTTCATCAAGTTCATTAACCTCTTCAAAAGTTGCTTTTAAATAAGGGGTAATTATTATTTGAGCAATTCTTTCATTAGGACTTACTGTTTGAGGAGTTTTTGAGTGATTGAATAAAGGTACTTTAACTTCTCCTCGATAATCAGCATCAATTACTCCAACTTTATTGGCAGGAGCAAGTCCTTTTTTAGAACCAAGGGAACTTCTCGCATAGATTAACCCAGCATATCCTCTTGGAATAGCCATCGCAAGTCCAGTTCCAATCATAACCATTTCTCCTGGTTCGATGGTAATTTCAGAATCCAAGATAGCATATAAGTCAGCTGCAGCTGAATCAATTGTTCCATAAGTTGGAATAGTAGCCCTTTCATCTAATTTTTTAATTTGTAATTTACTTTCTAACATATTTAACCTCTCCTTCTATTTTGTAAATTTACTATTTATAAATGTAAGACACGTGATTTTATCTCTTTTGTTTTTCCAACATTCCAGAAATTTTCACCAAGATAACCACAAGTACGTCTTGTTACATTCATTTTACTTTTATCTTTGTTATGACAATTAGGACATTCCCATTCTAAATCATCATTAATTATTATTTCACCTGTAAAGCCACAGACATGGCAATAATCACTTTTAGTATTAAATTCAGCATATTGAATATTATCATAGATAAATTTAACTAATTCTTCTAAAGCTTCTAAATTTTTTTCCATATTTGGTATTTCAACATAAGAAATGGCACCACCTGATGAAATAGTTTGAAATTCACTTTCAAATTTAAGTTTCGAAAAAGCATCAATTTCTTCACGTACATCAACATGATAAGAATTAGTATAATATCCTTTATCAGTTACATCTTTAATAACCCCAAATTTTTCTTTATCAATCCGGGCAAACCTATAGCATAAAGATTCTGCTGGAGTTCCATATAAACCAAAGCCAATTCCACTTTCTTTTTTCCATTTATCACAGCGTTTTCGCATAATGTTCATAACTTTTAAAGCGAACTCTTTACCAACGGGGTCTGTATGGGAGACTCCTTTCATTAATTTAGTCATTTCATAAATTCCAATATAACCAAGGGAAATAGTTGAATAACAATTTTTTAATAATTTATCAATCGCTTCATTTTTAGGAAGTCTTGCAATCGCCCCATATTGAAAGTGAATAGGGGAGACATTTGATAGAGTTCCCATTAAAGCATGATGTCTACACATTAAAGCTTCATAACATAAATCAAGTCTCTCATCTAAAAGTTCAAAGAACTTCTTTTCATTACCATCTGCAATAATTGCAATCTGAGGAAGATTAATACTGACAACACCTTGATTAAATCTTCCTTCAAATTTATAATTACCATCACTATCCTTAAATGGTGTTAAGAAACTTCGGCATCCCATTGGACTAAAGACATTCCCTTCATAATTTTCTCGCATCTTTTTAGCACTTATATAATCAGGATAAAGTCTTTTACTTGAACACTTAACAGCAAGATGGGTTAGATAATCAAATTTACCACCTGAAAGATTATTATTTTCATCAAGTACATAGATAAGTTTTGGAAAAGCCGGAGTAATATAAACACCTTTTTCATTTTTAATTCCCTGGTATCTTTGATTTAATATTTCTTCTATTATCATAGCAGTATATTTTAAATAAGGGTCTTTATCATCTAAATACATAAAAATTGTTACAAAAGGAGCTTGACCATTGGTAGTCATTAGGGTATTTATTTGATAACTAATCGTTTGAACCCCAGCACTTAATTCTTCCTTTAATCTATCCTTAACCATTTCTTTAATTATATCTTTATCTATTTTATCTTTATATTTCTGAGTTAAATTCTTTTTAAATTTGTCTTCACTTTTCTTTAAATACTTTGATAGGTGACTGATATTTACAGATTGCCCTCCATATTGACTTGAAGCAACGGCTGCAATTATCTGAGTTAAGACAGTACATGCAACTTGAAAACTTTTAGGACTTTCAATTAACTTCCCATTTATAACGGTTCCATTATCAAGCATATCACTTATATTGATTAAGCAACAATTAAAAATTGGTTGCAAGAAATAATCCGCATCATGAAAATGTAAAATACCATCTTCATGTGCTTGACTAATTTTCTCTGGTAATAATATTCTTTTAGTTAAATCTTTAGATACTTCACCAGCAATTAAATCCCTTTGAATAGCCGCAACCGAAGCATTTTTATTCGAATTTTCTTCCATTACTTCTTTATTGCTGTTTTTAATCAAAGTTAAAATCGATTCATCAGTTGTATTAGCTCGTCTAATTAATTCTCTTTCATAACGATATAACATATAAGCTTTAGATAACTCATATTTATTTAGTTCAACTAACTTCTTTTCAATTATATCTTGAATATCTTCAACAAGTAATCTCTTCTTATTTTTATTAGAAGTTTCAATATACTTAATTATCTTATTTATCTCAGCATCACTTGCTTTATCTTCATCACTAACATCATTATTAGCTTTTCTAATTGCAATTTTAATCTTTTCTGAATCATAGTCAACAAACTTTCCATTTCTCTTGACGATTTTCATCATATTTATCTACCCTTTCAATTATAATATATAATCTATCTAGAAAAATTATAACAAATAAATATTAAAAAAATAAGTTGCATTTGCAACAAAACTATAATATAATTAAATTAAAGAAAGAAGGATTAAGTTATGGAAATAAATTCTATTTTTGAAGGTATAGAAGAAGACGATGTTAATAAGATGTTAAAATGTTTTGAAGCAAGAAAAATGGTTTATAAAAAAGATAGAACAATTGTTACTAATATAATTGGTGTTAAAATGATTGGAATTATTTTAAGTGGAACTGCGAATATTATTAGATATGATTATAATGGTAATCGTTCAATTATTGAAAAATTAGAAGAAAATTCGGTCTTTGGAGAAGTATTTTCAAGACTTGGCTCTGATATTTCTGTTATTGCAACAAGTGACTGTGAAGTTTTATTTATTGAATATGAACATTTAATTAAAAGATGTAAAAAAAATTGTCCTTATCATAGTGCATTAATTAATAATGTTTTAAAATTATTATCAAGAAAAATTGTTGAATTAAATGAAAGACTTGATGTTTTATCCAAACGTTCTATTAGGGATAAACTTCTTTCTTACTTTGAACTATTAGCAAGCACAAATCCTAAACGTTCTTTTACTTTACCATTTACTTATACAGATTTAGCTGATTATTTGTCAGTTGACAGAAGTGCTATGATGCGAGAAATTAAGAATTTAAAAGATGATGGTTTTATTAAAACGAATGGCAGAAGAATTACTTTAATTAGTTATTAGTACTTGAATTTTATTTTTAATTATGGTAGGATATTAAGACAAGTTGGGAGGAATTACAATGAATTTTAAAATTACAAGAAATGAATATGGTTATTATGGAGTTATAGATACAGATACTAATGAAATAATTTTACCTTATTTATTTGAACATGAAGAAGATTTAACTAGTATAGTTGAGATTGAAAGAGTAAGAGATGATTACTATATATTAAAGTGTCAAACTAAATATATAAGTGTAAATGGTTATTATGACATGAGAAGTGGAGATATTTTATTACCTGATATTAATGGTTTAAAAACTGTTAAATACTATAAAACGATGCCTAGCGAAATAAATAAGGAAGAAAATAAAGTTGAAAAGCCAGATATTCTATATTGTAAAAGAAGAACTAGTCTAGGTTTTGCTTTAGAGTTAAAATATAAACTTAAAGAAATAATGAATCTTGATATAAGTGATACTGCAAAAAAAGATAAAGTAATCGAATTATTAACTAGTTATGATTTAATAACTGAAGATAAAACTAAGAAATTATAAAAACGAGCCTTGACTCGTTTTATTTATGATATATTTTTAAATTAATTCCTGGAACTCTAGCTAAATCATTTTCAAAATATTCATATTTAAGATTTAAAAAATTACTTCTTAATTCTTCAATACTGATTTCTTTTAATTCATAATTATCAAATAAATAGTAATCCGTTTCATCTTCTTCATTTTCAAAATCATAAGGATTTAAAGAGATAACAACAATTGGTTTTAATAATTCATTATCTCTTACTAAAGATACTCTTATATTAGAAGACTTTTCAGAAAAATTAAATAAATCATCTCTTAACAATAATAAATAAGATATACTATCAATTATAGCTAATTTTCTTTCTTTAACTTTATTAATAATAAACTTAACTTTTTGATAATTATTTAAGTTATCTAATTTAAAATTTTCTTCTTTAACTTTATAAAGTCTATTAAGAATTTCTTTAAACTCATCTTTTTTATTTAAAGGAACTAATCCGTTTAAAGGATAATTAAGTTTAACATTTACTAAATCTCCCATTAAAATTGAAGAAACAGAATCAGCTTTTACTTTAAAGCCATTTATTTCAAATACTAAATTAGCATGACCTTTAGTATATTTATCTTTAGAATAATCTTGAATTTTATATTTAACATTAAGTAAATCTAAGAAATAAGCATAGATATAATTAAATTCATAACAAACAATTTTATTATTTATAATATTAATCTTTTTAAGATTATTAATATCTTCATGGTACTTAGCAATTTCTCCTTGACCATTCATAATATAGAATATTTCATCATAAGTTAATATTCTTGCAAGCATTATATAAATAAGAATAACTTTTTCTAATATAGTTAAATTATTAGGTAAATTACTTAATATAATACTTTCTAACTTTGTATTTATTTCCATATATCCCCCTTGAACTTGCTATATTATACTTTGATTAGCCCCCAAAAACAATCTTTTTTTATTAACCTGCAAATTTAAATTTAGCCAAAAATGAATTTAACAATTCTT
>CANRDV010000085.1 GCA_947629475.1 uncultured Bacilli bacterium | reverse complement strand
GTGCGTTCACTTTTTTTTACGTCTCTTTATTTCCTTATTTTATTTAATTTTGATTAACAAAGGAATTTATTCCAAAATTTAAACTAGAATCTTACTTAGACAAGAAAATGCAAGTACATAATATAATATGTATTTGCATTTTATTTATCTAGTTACTTTCTTTTTGTGCAAGATAATCATTAATTATTTTTTCTACTTCAGAAGAAGTAAGAGAGTTAGCGTATGCAATTTCTTCTAAAGAAAGTTTTTTTTGATTATACAATTTAATAACTATTTCTTTTTTTGTCTCAATAGCTGTTGTTTCTTTAATCTCTTTATAAATACCTTCTTGGATGCGTCTCTCTTCTTCTTCACGATTGTAGTATCTACTAACTAATTTTTCGTCCCTACACATATTATCTAGCACTCCTTCCATTTCATTTCTAATTTCATCACTCATTTCAACTTTATTCATACACTTCATGAAATCTTTCTTTCTGTCCATTGATAATGCTGCTGAAATTAGAGTTAAATCTCAATTATTTAGTATTGCTTTTTTCCTGTGCAAGATAATCATTAATTATTTTTTCTACTTCAGAAGAAATAAGAGAGTTAGCGTATGCAATTTCTTCTAAAGAAAGTTTTTTTTGATTATACAATTTAATAACTATTTCTTTTTTAGTTGCTTCTCTTGTTTTAATAGTCGCTTTCTCTGCTATCTCTTTATAAATACCTTCTTGGATGCGTCTCTCTTCTTCTTCTCGATTGTAGTATCTACTAACTAATTTTTCGTCCCTACACATATTATCTAGCACTCCTTCCATTTCCCTTCTAATTTCATAACTTATTTCAACTTTCTCCATGCTCTTTATAATTTATTTAGTGTATATTGATAATGTTAATGAATTTAGAATATAATTTTAATTATTTAGAGTCATTTTTTGCTTGGGCTAGATAATCATTAATTATTTTTTCTATTTCAGAAGAAGTAAGATCACTAACTGAAGATATAAATTCAATAGTTGCATTTTGATTATACATCTTAATAATCATCTCTTTTTTAGTTGCTTCTCTTGTTTCAGTAGCCGTTTTTTCTGCTATCTCTTTATAAATACCTTCTTGGATGCGTCTCTCTTCTTCTTCACGATTATAGTATCTACTAACTAATTTTTCGTCCCTACACATATTATCTAGCACTCCTTCCATTTCACTTCTAATTTCAGGGCTCATTTCAACTTTATTCATACACTTCATGAAATCTTTCTTTTTGTCCATTGATAAAGCTGCTGAAATTAGAGTTAAATCTTTACTATAATTATCAATATTTTCCTCTTTGATGCCCTTATTGTACCATAATTGATAACATTTTGCAATATCTATATTTAAAATTCTGCTTTTTTCAGTTAAAACATCACCATAAACATTACGATACATATATTCATCAAAGATTAATCCTCTTTTATTTAAAGAAAAGTTATTGAAATTAACTAAAAGATTATTAGGTAGATTTTTATAACCTTCACTTTCTGGAAAAGCATTTGCTATCATATCACTAAAATAAAAATTATCTCTATCAATTATCGTTTGAAAAGCACTACTTCTAATATTTACTTCAAGCATAATCTTATCAGTTATTTTATCATCTTTTTTTACTGATACAGCTATATCACATTCTGTTTTCTTTTCTCCTGCCGTTACATTTTGATTAGTAAGTGTTTCCAAATGAATTTTACTTTTTGATAATGTTTCATAAGGTGTTTTTAATATCTTTGATAATAACATAGTTAAGATTCTTATATGCTTTTTATTTGCAAACATAATCTTGAAGCATTCGTCATCCTTCAATTTCAAAATCTCTCCAGGTGCTAAACTTGCCTTCTTTTCACGCATATTTTTAGCCATTATTAACCTCCTCTCTAGACTTTCTAAATAGGTTAACCATTAATTAAACTTTAATTAATATTTAGAGCATCTATTTTTCTAACCGGTAAGTTAATAATAGCACATCAAAATATAATTGTAAACACTTTTTTAATATTTTTTTGAAACAAATTTAATAAAATTAAAAGCATATACCTCTATATATAATATACACGAAAAAAATGGAAATTTACAAGAAAAATGCAAAAAAGTCCAAAAAAGTAACTGATAATTAAATCAATCACTTAAAATTAATCTCTAAAACCTTTTTCATACATTTTCTTTTTTATCATCATTTCAAGTTCATACCCTTGATACTTATTCTGATACTTTTCTCTTAACTTCTTTTCTTCTTTTTCTTTTAAACTAGAATCATCTATTCTAATATTATCTAATTCAGGATATATATCTTCCCTTTTATATCCTAAATTAACTAAAGATAAAACCATTTTATTTTTAAATATATATAAACTCTTATTATTACTCTTTAATTGTTTATTAATATATTTCTTAATTCTTTCTCTAATTAACTCTTTATCAAATACTTCAAGTTCCATTTCTATCTCTTCTTCTTTATACCCTAGTTTTAAAAGTTCATTCTTAATCTTTAATGGTCCATCTAAACTTAAATAAACCTTATCATGAATAAAACTCTTAATATATAAATTATTATTTAATAAACCATTCCTTTTTAATTTATTAATAATTTCCTCTTTAGTATCATTATCTATATCAAATCTTTCTAAATACTTAGTTATCTCTTTCTCACACCTTAGTTTTTTACTAATATACCCAAGTACTTTATCATATAACTCATATTTATTATTATAACTAATAACACTTGATAAATCTTTAACTTCTCCTTTTAATAATAATTCAAACTTTAAAATAACATCTTCATATAATACTAAATTCTTACCATTATCAAAATAAACACGATATTTATTTTTACCTGATTTAACATACTTTATTATTTTCATAATTCTATATAATTAAAATTAGAAGTTCTAATAAGTCTATTCATAATAGCAAGACCTAATCCTTCTTTTTTTACTCCTTCTATGATTATTAAATCACCATTTAATTTATCACATTCCCGAAGTCTTGAGAAGATGTTATGAGCAATATCAGGAATAGTATTTCCATAGTTTAAATATTTATAACAATTAATACCATCTAGTTTATTACTACCAAGAATAATTGTTTTCTTAGTTTTATTATTATTAATTAATTCTTTTAATTTATTTAAATCACTTGAATATACTAATAAACACTTAGTTTTAGGTGCATAATGTCTATATAATATACCAGGACTTTCAACATTTTCATTTTCTTTAACCATATTTAAAACATGATTTGAGATATTACAACTTCCAATTAAACTTTTAATATCTTCATAAGTAATAAAACCTGGTCTTAGAATAGTAGGTATATTATCAATTACTTTAACAACTGTTGATTCAAGTCCTATTTTAGATTCTCCTCCATCAATTATATAATTAACAGTATTTTCAAATTCATTCTTGATATCTAAGACCTTAGTTCCACTAGGACGACTTGAGATATTAGCACTTGGAGCAGCAATGGGAACTCCTACTCCATCTAAAAATTCATGAGCAATTTCGTCAATTGGTATCCTTATTCCAACTGTATCAAGACCGGCACTGACACAACTAGGAATACTATCTTTCTTTTTTAAAATTAAAGTAAATGGTCCGGGCATAAAATTATCAATTAATTTTTGTTCAACACTATTACTAATATAAGCATACTTAGTAATCTCACTTTTATCTTTTAAATGCACAATTAAAGGATTATTTAAAGCTCTAGTTTTTACTTCAAATATCTTATTAACTGCTCTACTACTTAAAGCATTAGCACCAAGTCCATAAACAGTCTCAGTTGGAAATATTACTAAGTTATCATTTAATATTTCTTTTTTTATTATTTCAAGATTATCCTGTAAATTATTTATTACTTCCATAATCATCTTGTCCTTTCGTTTTCTTATTTAAATAATCTTTACCTTGATAATAATTTTTAATAAATTCGCATCTATATTCTAATATATTATCATTTTTTATACATTCTCTTAAATCTTCGGTAATTCTCGTTAAAAATCTTAAATTATGAATTGATAAAAGTCTTGCTCCAAACATCTCGTCAAGTGTTATTAAATGTCTTATATAGGCTTTTGTAAAGTTTTTACAAGCATAACAATCACAATCCTCTTCAATTGGAGTAAAGTCTTCTTTATATTTAGCATTTTTTAAATTAATTTTCCCATATTTTGTAAAAGCATTTCCATGTCTAGCAATTCTAGTTGGTAAGACACAATCAAATAAATCAACACCCCTGATTACTCCTTCAATAATATCAATCGGGTCTCCTACTCCCATTAGATAACGAACTTTTTCTTCGGGTAATTCTAAGTTCGAATACTCTATCATTTTATACATAGTTTCTTTATCTTCTCCAACACTAGTACCACCTATGGCATATCCATCAAAATCCATTTTAGCAAGTTCTTTAGCACAGTATCTTCTTAAATCTTCATAATCGCTTCCTTGGACAATTCCAAATAAAGATTGTCTTTCGTTATTAAAAACATCTTTCCCTCTTTTAGCCCATCTTAAAGTTCTATCAACTGATTTTTTAACATAATCATACTCAGCAGGATATGAAATACATTCATCAAAAGACATAGCAATATCACTATCAAGTTTATTTTGAATTTCAATAGATTTCTCTGGTGTTAAGAATAATTTAGTTCCATCTATATGACTTTTAAATTTAACTCCTTCTTCACTTATATCTTTAGGTCTTGCTAAAGAAAATACTTGAAAACCCCCACTATCAGTTAGAATTGGTCCATGATAATTCATAAACTTATGAAGTCCTCCAGCCCTATCTATTAAATCTTCTCCAGGTCTAAGCCATAAATGATAAGTATTAGCGAGAATTATTCCACTTCCAATTTCATAGATTTCATCAGGTGACACTCCCTTAACACTAGCCCTTGTTCCAACTGGCATAAACATCGGAGTATCATAAGTTCCATAATTAGTTTCTAACTTACCAAGTCTTCCCTTAGTATTCTTTTCTTTTTTAATTAAATTATATTTTATTTTCATATAATAATCACCACAACTCATATTATACAAGAAAAAGAGACTAATTTCTAGTCTCAAGTTTTAATTTTTTACCTTTAAAAGCTATTGCCATTTTTATTACTTTAGCATAGTCTTTAACGCTTACTTCATATTTCATTTCTTCTATTTGTTCAAATGCTTTCTCAATAGTTTTTTCAAAGTTACTATCATCTTCTACAAGTTTAAACTCTATTATATAGGCAGGTATATTATTAATTTTAGGTTTTAAAATAATATCATATCTACCAAATCCAGATTCACGATTACTTGTAACTTCATAATAAGTATTATCCACTCTTAGTAACCCCATTGCAAAGGCATGATAGAAAGCTTCTGATGCAGAAGTTCCTGGTACATCAAGATAACTAAATGTTTCTAAAACAATACTTTCTAGTTCCTCTCTAAATTCATCTATTGTTCCATTTATTAAATATCTAACCATAGTATTACCATTAAAATCATCTTTAAACCAACTAGTTGCCATATCAACTAAATTCTTTTTAACTTCTAAATTAGGTATTCGAAGAGTTATATTTTCTCCATTTCCAACTAAACTAGTTGGAGTTAAATATCCAGTTAACAAGAATAAAGTCCATACTGTATTTGGGTCTCCCTTTAAAGTTTTTAAATCCATGTTTAAGTCTATATTAACATGTTCTTTATAACCTTTATCAATTAATTCTTCAAACTCAGATAATAAATTAGTTTTATCTTTAGCATTATAAATTAAATTCTTAAGTAAACTTACTCCACCAGTTTTAACCCAATAAGCTATCAACTCATGTCTTTTATTTCCAAGAAAACTTAAGATACTCCATGGATTATAAATAGTATATTCATCAAATAAATATCCATCATACCATTTCTTTACATCATCAAACTTATCTTTTAAATT
>CANRDV010000084.1 GCA_947629475.1 uncultured Bacilli bacterium | reverse complement strand
AAGAAGATTAATTAGTGTAAAGTTAAACAATGACTAAAATATGAAAAAGGGGGTTTTGTCGCCACCCCCTATAGAATAATAAATGAAAGTAGAGATTTTATAAACTCTCAATTAAGAGAATTTAGTTATTTAACAGAAAATGGAATCTTTGAAAATCATCCTGAATATCCTGAATTTGCATGGTATGAAGGAATTATAAATGCTGTTACACATAGAGATTATTCAAATAGTGGAGAACAAATATTAGTAAAAATTTATAATAATAGAATGGAAATACTTTCTCCTGGGAAATTAGGTGAATTTGTAACTATTGATACCATTAGAGTTAAAAGATATTCAAGAAATCCACAAATAGCAAGGGCATTGGTAGAATTTGGGATTGTAAGAGAATTAAACGAAGGAGTAAAAAGAATTTTTAATGAAATGAAAAATTACAATTTAAAAGATCCAGAATATTCTGAACCTGATAGAAATTCTGTTTTATTAGTCCTAGAAAATGATATAGAAAATAGATCTAAATCAAGTAATAATATCGAATTTAATGAAAAAATAAAAAGTGCATGGAATGAATTATCTATTCCTGAAAAGCAAGCTCTAGAATTCATTTTTAACAATCACGGAGCTACTAGAGAAGAAATAAGCAATATCATTGGAAGAAGTAAAGGAACAGCAATCAGTCTATTAAACAGATTAATCGAAAAAAAATTAATAGTATGGACTGGTACCACAAAACAAGATAATTATGGTAAATATATCATTAAATAATTATAATATATATATTAATTGGTGTTCAATGGAGTTCAATGGAGTTTAATGGAGTTTAATGGAGTTCAATGGTGTTCAATGGAGTTCAATGGAGTTCAATGGAGTTCAATGGTGTTCAATGGTGTTCAATGGTGTTCAATGGTGTTCAATGGAGTTCAATGGAGTTCAATGGTGTTCAATGGAGTTCAATGGAGTTTAATGGAGTTCAATGGAGTTTAATGGAGTTCAATGGAGTTTAATGGAGTTCAATGGAGTTCAATGGAGTTCAATGGAGTTCAATGATGTTCATCTGTTATAAGAAATGAAGATAATTTCAAGCAATTATTTAAAAAACTAAAATTGCTTTTTTTAGTAAAACAACATCAATTGCTATTTTGGTGTAAACACCGAAATCGTGAAATCAAAGATAATTCCAAGAAGTTTTAATTATAAATAGTCCTTATTATTAACTCACTTTTATCTATACAAATTAATATAATAAATATGAACAATTTATTTACTTTTTAAGTAGAAAGTGATATAATTATTAAGAAATTTATGAGGTGGTTTTATGAGTAATGAAAAAAAGCAAAATAATACTAACTCCAAGAAAAAGTCTAATAATAAGGTTAATAATAATACCAAAAATGCTACTAAGAAAAATACTAAAATTAAAGAAATGAAGTCTAATGACACTTCTAAGAAAAATAATCCTGATCTTGATAAACAAAATAAAGATATTAAAAATGAAGTGGAAAAAGTCGAAGAAAAGGAAGTAAAGGAAGAAATAGCTAAAGAAAAGAAAAATATAAAGAAATCTAAGAAGATTCTTTATGTAATTCTTAGTATTATTTGTTTCTTACTTGGTGTTGCTATAATACTATTTATTACTTTCTTTGGATTTAAAAAAAGTGTTACATTAGAAGCAGGTAGTAAAGAAATTAAAATAAGTGATTTTTATAAACAAGGTAAAGTTATCTATAAAACTAGTTTTGTTACTGATATTAAGAAAATAGATTTAAATAAAGTTGGAAGTTATGATATTAAACTTAAAGTTAATAAGAAAACTAAAACTATTAAATTAAATATAGTTGATACTACTCCACCTAAGGTTAAATTTAAAGATTATTATGCTAATCTTGATTATGAATTTAATCCTGATGACTTTATAGAAAGTATTGATGATGTTTCTGAAACAAAAACAAATATTATTAGTAAACCTGATATTACTAAATATGGAGATTATAAAATTAAATTAGAAGTTACTGATAAATATAATAATAAAGTAGAAGCAACTAAGACTTTAAGAATTGCTATGTCAAGACAAGAAGTAGTTAAAGAACTTGGTGATAAATTAACAAAAGAAGATATTTTATATAATGTAGAAGAAGCAGGAAGTTATTTAAATCAAGAAGAAATAGATAAGATAAATAATCAAGGAGTTGGAGACTATGAAATAGTTATTAAAGTTGATGATATAGAATTTAAAACTAATATTAAAGTTCAAGATACTAAAGCACCTGAATTAGAACTTCAAAATGTTACTATTTATAATGACCAAACTGAAATTTTAAAAGAAAAATTTATTAAAAGTTGTAAAGATGCATCAGAATATACAACAACTTTAAAAACTAAAATTACTTATAAAAAAGTTGGTAATCAAGAAATAACAATTGAAGCTCAAGATAAATATGGAAATAAAGTTGAAAAGAAAGCAACGTTATCTATAATTGAAGATAAACAACCTCCTGTATTTAGAGGATTATCTTATATGAGTGTTAATAAGTATACTAAGATTAATTTTAATTATGGAGTATCAGCTTATGATGCAAAAGACGGGAATGTTAGTTTCACGGTTGACGCAAGTAAAGTCAATACAAATGTCTATGGTACTTACTATGCTTATTATACAGCCGTTGATAAATCTGGTAATAAAGTAACTGCTAAAAGACAAATCTATGTAAGATATGATGCAAGTGATAGAAATGCTAAAGTTAATTCTGCTCTTGCTAAGTCTGGACGAAATTATGAAAGTATTAGACAATGGATAATGAAAAATGTACGTTATAATTCTAATAATGGAGGAAGTGACCCAATTTGGTATGGGTTAACTAGTTGGGCAGGAAATTGTATTGTTCATGCTTACCTTTATCAAGCAATGCTTCAAAAAGCCGGATACGAAGCAAGAATTATTTATACAACTGATAGAAGTCATTACTGGTGTTTAGTAAAAATAAATGGTAAATGGCGTCATAGTGATGCAACTCCAACATATAGACATGAAATGGTAAGTGCATTTACAGATGCAGAGAGACTTGAACATTTGCAAGGAAGAGATTGGGACCATTCTAAATGGCCGGAGGCTAATTAATGAATATGGTTCTCTTAATCTTAAGTATTATTTTAATTGCAACATTTGGTTTATCTAATTTAATATATATCTTAATTTCTGCAACTACTACTTATCTTGCAGCAAGAGCTAAAAAACACAAAAAATTATTCTTTATTGGAACAATTATCTTAAATGTAAGTATTCTAGTATTCTTTAAATTTATAACTTATAATAACTTCTTTAATTTAATAGATTCTAAAAACATTTTAGTTCCCCTTGGAATATCTTATTATACCTTTCAAGTATTATCTTATTTAATAGATGTTTATAAAGGAAAAATTAAACCAGTTACTAATTTTAAAGACTATTTATTATTTGTTTTCTACTTTCCTTATTTAATAATTGGACCTATTAATAGATATTCTGATTTAAGTAAAACTTTATATAAGAAAAAAAAGTTAGAAAAAGATAATATCTTAAATGGACTAATTAGAATTACTTGGGGTTTATTTAAAAAATATGTAATTGCAGCAAGAATTGGTTTAATAGTTACAACAATTACTTCAAACTTAAATTATCAAGGTGCATATGTTTTATTTGCCCTACTACTTTATTCATTTGAATTATATGCTGATTTCTCCGGAGGAATTGATATAGTTCTAGGGTTTAGTAAAATGCTTGGAATTATCTTACCAGAAAACTTTGATAGACCTTATCTTTCAAGGAACTTAAAAGAATTTTGGAGAAAATGGCATATTAGTTTATCATCTTGGTTTAGAGATTATATTTATATTCCTCTTGGAGGAAGTAAATGCAGTAACTTACGAAAAAAAATCAATGTTATAATAACCTTCATAGTATCTGGCTTATGGCATGGAATTAACTATTTCTTTTGGGGCTTATTTCATGGAATAATTGTATCTTTAGAAAATAAACCAAGTGATAACTATAAAACCTTAAAAATAATCTTAAACTTTATTCTTGTATCACTCCTTTGGATATTCTTTATTTATCCAAACTCAATTACATCTTTTAAAATGTTAATAACAATTTTTTATAAATTTAACTATTTAGAATTATTTACTAATATCTTAAATTTAGGTTTAAATATTCCTAATTTTATAGTTCTTATAATAACTTTAATTATCTTAGTTATATCAGATATAAAAAATGATAAACTTAAAAATATTCTTTATAATAATAAAGATGAAATTAAATTAATATTTATATGTTCAATGATACTTATTGTTTTATTATTTGGAGTATATGGACTTGGATTTAATACAAATGATTTTATTTATAGTAAGTTTTAGGAGGATTCATGAAAAAGTTTAATATATTAATAATAATAGTTTGCTTTCTAATCTTATTTATCTTTTTAAATAAATTAGTTGCTCCCAAATATCAAACTGATTTAATAGAAGGACATATGATAAGTGAATATTATAAAGAAGAAAAAAATCATGAAGTAATCTTTATTGGAGATTGTGAAGTCTATGCGAATTTTTCACCTATGATACTATATCAAGACTATGGAATTACTTCTTATGTTAGAGGTACAAGTCAACAGTTAATCTGGCAATCATATGGAATATTGAAAGAAACTTTAAAATATGAAATACCTAAAGTAGTTGTTTTAAATGTTAATTCTTTAAGATATAGTGAACCTGTAAGTGAAGCTTATAACCATTTAACTCTTGATAAAATGAAATGGTCTAAAGAAAAACTTGATATAATCGAAGCTTCTATGTTAGAAGAAGAATCAATTTTTGATTATCTATTTCCAATTGTTAGATATCACTCTAGATTTTCTAAATTAACTAAAGAAGATATTAATAATATGTTTACAGATAATAATGTTACTTATAATGGTTATTTAATGAATAAGAATATTAAAGGAGTTACAAGTCTTCCTACGAAAAAGAAATTAGCAAGTTATACTTTTAAAGATAATGTAATTAGTTATTTAGATAAAATAAGAACTTTATGTGAAAGTAATAATATTAAATTAGTTTTAATTAAAGCCCCTAGTGTTTATCCTTATTGGTATGATGAGTATAATAATCAAATAATTGAATATGCTAATAACTATAATCTTGATTATTATAATCTTTTAGAAAAAGCTAATGATATAGGTATTGACTATAGTCATGATACTTATGATGGAGGATTACATTTAAATTTATATGGTGCTGAAAAGTTATCCACTTATTTTGGGGATATTTTAGCAAATAATTATAATTTAACAGATTTTAGATTAGATAATGACATAAGTACTATTTACAATCAGAAATTATATGTGTATAATAAAGATAAAGGAGATGAATAAATGAAAAAATTAATTGTTTTAACTTTAATAATAGTCTTAATAACAGGATGTGGAAAAGATAAAGAAACTAATGAAAATAAAGTTTATAGTTTTACTTATAATAATATGAACTTTGTTTTAGGTCAAGAATTTGATAAATCTAAGTATGGTAAAGAAGTTAGTTATTCAGAAGTTCCAAGTTGTGCAGGATTAGGAGTTGATAAAACTTATACTTATGAACATTATGAAGTAACAACTACTCCTAGTGATGATAAAGATATAATTTATAATATTTATCTAACTGATGATGTTGTTAAAACTAATGAAGGTATTAAAATTGGAGATTCTTTAGAAGATTTAACTAATACTTATGGTAATAACTATGAAAAAAGAGATAATGCTTATACTTATACTTTAGATAAAACCCATCTTGAATTTATTGTTGAAGGAGATATAGTTTCAGGTATTACTTATTATATTGATGTTGAATAGAACTTAAGTTCTATTTTTTTATATAAAAAATAAGACTCTACAAATTCTAATGTAAAGTAGAAATTGTAGAGTCCTTAATAATTATTATTTGAAAAATCCCTAATTGCACAGTGTTGGTAATTTAGTATATTAAAAATCTTATATTTACTTATGAAATAAATCTCTATA
>CANRDV010000083.1 GCA_947629475.1 uncultured Bacilli bacterium | reverse complement strand
CCAGGGTGAAGGGGTTGGCGTTCATGACGATGGCGGCGCTTTTTCCGGGCCGGCGGTCCTTTTCCAGCCGGCGGCAGGGTTATAATAAATTCCCTCACTACTTGCTTTAGCTTCCCCAGTTGCAAGCATTGTATAAGCTGGATTAGTTTTAGAAATCTTTGAAGTATCACTATCTAAACTAATTCGATAAGGATTAATCCAAGCATGAACTTTTAATTTTCTTTTTTTAGCTTCTCTTATAAAATAGTCTAAGTAATCCATTCCGGGATTTTTTCCTTCAACCCCACTTAAAGTATAAGAATAAGGAAATATATTTGATTTATAAATACTATCAGAAAAAGGAGATACATGTAAAAATATAGTATTAAAACCAAGGGAAGATACATTATCAAGAATCTTATTAATGTATGATTTATTTATACTTAAAGAATTTCCTTGAAAATAAGTTAAATATTCAAGATAACTAATATAAATACCTCTTATTTCTAAATCTTCTGAAATACTTCTTACTTTACTCCCTGAGACAAAGGCTAAACTACTTAAAAATAATATAATAATTAAAAAAAAGACAAATATTTTTTTCATATAATCACAAGATTATTTTATAAAATTTATTTGTCTTATTTTGTCTAATAATGTAAAATTTTCTATTTTTTAGAAAAACACCAAGTATTACACTTTAGTACTTTTTTTACATTTCTTCAACTTCATCAATTGCAAGTATATCAAGTAAATTATGAATTACTAGATAAACTAATTTAACTAATCCCAAATAATTATTTTTAATATCACTATTAGTTTCCGTTAAGATATGATAATTATTATAAAATTTATTAAATAAACTTGAAAGGTCAAAGAGAAAATCTGTTATATAATTTAAACTTTTATCATTATAACAACGATTTAAAATATTTGGTAACTCTAATATTTTTAAATAAATATCTAAACTATCTTTATTTTCAATTTTTGTTATTCTAAAATTATCTAAATTACTTTTTCTAAGTAAAGATTTAAGTCTTACAGTTGTATATAAGATATATGGACCAGTTTTACCATCAAATGATGCGAATTTTTCAAGGTCAAAGATGTAATCAGTATTTCTAAATGACATCAAATCAGCATATTTTAAAGTTGCAATGGTAAGTTTCTCTTTAACTTCTTCTTTATTTTTTAAATCTTTTTTCATTTTAGGTTCAATAGTTTCTTCTATTAACTTAATAAGAGAACCTAGTTCCATAACTCCTCCATCACGGGTTTTATATGGTTTTCCATCTTTACCATTAATAGTTCCAAATCCAAAATGAAGTAGTTTACAATCTTTTCTTACTAATCCTGCTTTATAAGATGCTCTAAATACTTGTTCAAAGTATAAAGATTGACGATTATCTGTAAAATACCAAATTTCATCAGGTTTAAATCTTTCTTCTCTAGAATAAATAGTTGCTAAATCACGAGTTGCATAGATAGTTGCTCCATCAGCTTTAATAACAATTAAAGGTGGAACTTCTTTATTATCAGAATCTTCCTTGACATCCATGACCATAGCTTTATCTGATTCATATAAATAAGGTTTTAATTTTTCAAGCATCTTTGGAACATCTTTGAAAGAATCTAGTTCTCCTTCCCATAAATCAAAATGGCAATTTAACTTTTGATAAACTTCTTTAATAGTTATAACTGATATATCAACTAATTGTTTCCATAATTTAATATAACGAACATTCCCTTTATCAATTTCAGCTGTAATTTCTCTAACTTCACTCATTCTTTCAGGATTATTAACAGCATCAAGGTTAGCTGCAACATACATTTCACCTAAATCGGCTGGAGTAAATTCTAGTTTAGGATATTCACCTTTATAGTCTTCTTTAAAATAAGGAGAATCGGGATTTCTTTTTTTTATTTCGGAAATCAACATCCCAGCTTGTCTTCCTAAATCTCCAAGATGCACATCACTTAAAGTTTTATCCCCAAGAATGTTAGCAAGTCGCCTCAACGCTTCCCCAATATTCGGAGACCTCATATGTCCAACATGAAGGGCTTTAGCTGCATTAGCACCTCCATAATCTAAAAAGACTAATTTTTCTTCATGTTTATCCACCAAATTGTGGAAATCTTTTAAACACTCATTTAAATACTCTAACATTAAAGTATCAGAAAAAGAGAAATTAATAAAACCAGGAGTTGCTATATTAACATTTATAAAACTTGAATCTAAATTATTAACTATTTCAGAAGCAATATCCATGGGATTTTTTTTATATTTTTTAGCCAATATCATTGCTATATTTAATTGAAAATTTCCAAATTCTCTTTTACTACTTGGAAGAATTGGAACATTATCTACATCATACTTTAAATTAGATAAAATATTTTTTAGATATTCTTCTTTTTCTTTAATTAAACTCATAATACCTCCTTAGAATTTAAAAAGATTTTACTTTAAATGATTAAGACATTTAGTAAATCTTTCTTTTATTTCTTCAAGACCTAGTAATTTCATAATTTCATATAAATCAGGTGTATTAGTTTTACTAGTTAAACTAACTCTAATTACTCCCGTAACATCTGAGACATTTCCTTTATAAGCATCTGGATTTTTTTTGTATTCTTTGATATTTGATGCATAGCCAAGATTATCACACATTTCTTTTACTTTATTAAACCAAGTATCTTTATCAGATAAATCTAAATATTTATCATAATAAGTATTTAAGATATTAGCTATTTCTTCTTTATCAGTTATTTTGGTAAATTCATAGTTAGGGTTTTCAAAATATTCAGGAAACATATAGAAAACAAAGTTTTTAATACTTGAATAACTTGTATAATCTTTTCTTGGTTTTTCTACTTCTCTTTCAATATTGAATACTTTAATAGCATACTCTTTATGTTTAACTAAGATATCATGAAATTCTTTGTCAAATTCATCTGTCCAGATAAGAAGGTTATCATATATTTCTTCGGCTTTCATTTTACCAAAGTAATTTTTAGAAATATTAAATAGTTTAGCTGTATCAAATAGGGTTCCACTGGCACTTATCTTTTTAAAATCATATTTAAAGTCATTGATATCACCATCTGGATTATTATCTAACCACTCTTCAAAGTTTGAGTTTGCAATGGTCATTAAATAAAGTTTAACTGCATCTTTGGGAATTCCCTCTTTATGATAGTATTCAACACTTGCTTCTGGGTCTTTTCTTTTAGATAATTTTCTTCTTGTTCCATTTTCATCTATTTTCATAACTAAACCATGGTGGGCATATTTTGGTTTTTCAAAGCCAAAGATAGAAAATAATTGGTCATGAATTGGGAAGGATGCTATCCACTCTTCTCCTCTCATAATATGGGTTGTTCGCATTAAATGGTCATCTACTAAGTGAGCAAAGTGATATGTTGGAAGTTTATCAGTTGATTTTATTAAAATAATATCAATGTCATTTTCTGGAAATTCAATTTCACCTCGAGCTAAGTCATTTAATACAATTTTATTATTAAAGTTTCCAGGTGATTTTAATCTAACTGTAAATTCTTCACCATTTTTAATTCTTGTAATTGCTTCATCAATATCCATATTCCGACATTTAGCAAATGAACCATAATAACCTATTCTTTCTTTATTTAATTCTTGAATCTCTCTCGTTTCTTCTATCTCTTCAGGCTTACAAAAGCAAGGATAGGCAAGTCCTCTTAAAACTAGGGCTTTCGCAAATGTATGATAGATTTCCATTCTTTCACTTTGAATATAAGGTCCATAATCTCCAATACTATGTTCTTCATCAATCATACCTTCATCTGGAATAATATCAAAGTTTTTTAAATCATTTAAAATACCAACAATTCCATTTTCAACTTTTCTTTTTTGGTCAGTATCTTCAATTCGAAGATAGAATATTCCATTTGATTGCTTAGCTACTTTATAAACTTGAAAAGCTCCAAGTAAACTTCCCATATGCACAAATCCCGTAGGACTAGGTGCAAATCTTGTTACAATAGCCCCCTCTGGTAAATCTCTTTTAGGATACATTTTTTCATAATCTTCAATAGTTTTAGTAACATTAGGAAACATTAAATCAGCTAGTTCCTTTAATTTATCATCATTCATAAGTCCTCCTTAAAAACTTTTATATCTTATCTTAATTTTTCTTATTTGTCAACACTTTCATCTTCTTTAATAAATTCTAATATTTTATTTTTTGCTGTTGTTGTTACAACTTTATCTAACCATTCTTCTTTAGGAATATAAGCTGTATTATCAGTTATTATTCTAACTCTATCTTGATTTTCTAATACATAATCAAGAGATACTGCTTCATCATTAACAATGGCTGCAACCATAGAATTACCAATATCTGTATGAATTTTATAAGCAAAGTCAATAACAGTTGCTCCATTTGGAAGTTCAATTACTTCCCCACTTGTTGTATATACATAGATATTACTTCCAAACAATTCTTTTTTGATACTAGAAACAAATTCTATATTGTCAAGAATTGTACTATCTAACTCTTTAATAGATTTAAAGAATTGAAAATTATCTTCTAAATCTTTTTTCATTAAATCTCGAGCCGTATTTTTATATTTAAACCAATAAGAAGTAAGCCCAAAGATTGCAACTCTTTCCATATCAAAGGTTCTTATTTGAAACTGCAATAAATGATTATCTTTCCCGAATACTGTTGTATGAATTGACCTATACATATTAGTTTTAGGTTTAGCAATATAATCTTTAAATCTACTATTAATCGGAGTAAAGTGTTCATGGATTAACATTAAAGCAAGATAACAATCTTTAACATTTTTAACTAATACTTTAATACACATTAAATCATGAATCATTTCAAAGTTAACTTTGGTAAGCATTTTTTTATAAATACTATAATTATCTTTATATCTTATTTCAAATTTAGCTTTAACTCCATTTTTTTTGAATATTGCTTCAACTTCTTTTTTGGTTTCTTCTAAAATATCTTTCGTTTCTTTCTTTAAGTCTTCTCGTTTTTTATTAATATCTCCATATAAACTAGGTTTTAAATATTGGAAAGCAATATTTTCTAGTTCATCTTTTATTTTAGATGCTCCAATATAGTAGGCTAAAGGTACATATATTTCTAAGGTTTCAAGGGCTTTCGATTGTTGTTTTTTTAAACTTTTGTATTCAAGCGTTCTCATATTATGAAGTCTATCAGATAGTTTAATAATGATTATTCTGGGGTCTCTTGCTAAGCTTACGATTATTCTTCTTAAGTTGATTGCTGAAAGTTCTTTTTTATTGTTTAAATCTAACTTTGTCATTTTGGTAACTCCATCAACTAAATCACGAACTGTTTGATTAAATTTTTTAGCAACATCATCTAAGGTTGACTCAGTATCTTCAACAACATCATGAAGCATAGCTGCACATAGAGTATCAATATCGGCATGCATGGATGCTAAGAAGTATGTAACATTTATCGGATGAATTATATAAGGTTCCCCACTTGCTCTTAATTGGTCTTGATGATGTTTTTTAGCATATTCATAAGCTTTTCTTAACTTAGGTACATCAAAAGGAGCATAGGATAAAACTAATTTTTCTAAATCATTATAAGAAATCGTACTCATCTATATCACCTACCTACCCTAATATTATATAGAATAAACTATTTAAAATCAACAATTTTCTGAAAAATACTTGTTAAAACTAAAAATTTATGATAATATGTATACATGAAGAGATGCTTCATAAAATAAAAAAGGATATACCTAATTTTGGAAGGTTAGGTACTAATCCAAAAGTGTTTTGGTAGCATGCTAACTATAACCAAAAATTCGTTAGCATGCTTTTTTCGTGGGTGTCTAGTTGTTTAACATCATGATGTAAATTATTCCTACTAGTAGCAATATCAAAACATGAAGAAAAAATTCTCTTTGTGTCATAATATCAACTCTCCTTTACTATATATTTTTAGGAAGCAGTCCAAAGTTGATTATTTATATATGGTTAAAGGATTAGCATCTAACGCAATTAGGTATATCTGATTTATTACAATAACATATCTTAGATTAAAAAACAAGGTTCATTTTGAAATTTCTTAAAAAAGTGAAAAAATCCATAATAGCCGTAAAATTTATGCTAATCATGTCTAATTTTATATAGAAAAAGGGGCTGTTACGAAATTAAATAATTAACTTCATATCAGCCTTTTTTAAAATAATATTGAAAAAAAGCCAAAG
>CANRDV010000082.1 GCA_947629475.1 uncultured Bacilli bacterium | reverse complement strand
TTGACAAATTGAGTGTAAATAAGTCTGAATTTTCGAAATTGAGCTACTTTCAATTATAATTTTGGAAATTGAGAAGCTAAATGATACAGAGATGTCTCAAAAATTAATAATTTGTATCAAGAAAAAACTAAAAAAATTTTTTTTAGTCGCAAAATCAGAAATTGGGCATATTTATAAAACAAAATTTAACCCAAAAAAGAGACTCTTTCGAATCTCACATTAGGTCATAAATGTAATTTTTAATAATTTATTTTATCACCTAAAACTTCTATATATCCCCCAATATTATTTGCTTAAATACTTTAAATCTTGCTTCATAAGCATACTTAGCAAGTAACCTAACCTTTTCATTTAATTTAGTTTTAATTCTTTCTTCAACTTTATCTAATATTAAATCCATATCTATTTTTTGACATAATTTATTTAGACAATAATCATAAACTTCATCATCAATAATTAATTCATCTAAAGTATCTTTCCAATAAGAATTAAAATTAGCATCATTTATTAAACCTATTCGAGGTAGAGCAATATCTGCAACTTCCTTTAAAGTATTATAATCACTTAATATTTTATCAATAGTTGTAATATCATTATCTAAAAGTAGGGATGCTTCACTATCATAATTAGGACTTAAATAAATTTTATCATTACTTTTTAAATAAGAATAATTTTCGATATGTTTATCAGTTTCTAAAACTAAAATAGAAAAAGCTTGCCGTTTTTTAAATTCTAAAATTAGTTTATCAATAGTTTCTTTGTTATACCCCATTTCTTTAAACCTTTTTTGAAGTTTTTCAATAACTCTATTTAAATCAGATGAATCTAAGAATTTATTATCTCCCATATCTTCACCAATTAAATCATGAATACTAAGTAACTCTTCTTTTTCTAAATCATACATCAAGAAAGACATATTCCCATATACTTCATGTTCCTCTTTATCTTTTAATTTAATTAAATCATAATGTGCCATTGGTATATTTAAATACTTTCCAATTTCTTCAACAATCAATTCAGCAAAGTAGCCATAGTTACTCTCATCAAGTAGTTTTCGCTCACCTTTTATCAAGACTTTAGTTCCCTTAAAATTAACCCAGTTTTTAATTCTATCTTGACTCCCTCTAGTCTCTTTACTCCAAGAAGGAAATTTTAAACCAAGAAAATCTAAATTAATGAAACCTTCATTATCTCGGAATCTTTCTAAATCTTCAATTTTATAAGAACTATCTTCGAATTTCATATAGCACCTCTTTCATTTCTTATAGTAACTATATCACAATAAAATTAAATTGTAAATCTTTTCTTACTTAGTTATTATAAAAGCAATTGTATTACAAATAACACCTATAAAGAACATAACTCCCGTAATTAAATCGGTTTTATCTTTTTGGATTTTATAACGACTTATATAAAAGTAACTGAATTATAAGCACATAATAAACTAACAATAGATGCCATCGAAGTATCTTTAAAAAGGGAAATTAACATTAAAATAATAGAAAATAAAGCCATTCCAATAATACCATATTTCATAGATTTCAAGTTTACTAATTCAGTTAATTTAATAATATTTTCTTCACTCTTTTTTTCGATATCCTTTTCATTAATTTTCTCACCTGCAAGAATTTCATTGACACTTACTCCTAAGATTTCACTTAAAGGTTTAAGTAAAGACATATCCATTAAACATAATCCCCGTTCCCATTTACTGACCGCATTTTTAGAAATACCTAACTTTTCTGCAAGTTCTTCTTGGGTAAGATTAACTGATTTTCTTGTTAAAGCAATAAATTTTCCAATTTTTTCTTGATTCATACTTTGCTCCTTTCGATAAAATCATATACTATTTTTTCTAATTTTTAAACATACCAATGGTTTACTTTTCAAATATAAAGTAGGAACACTCGCTATTTCCCTACTTTTATCATTATTTTTATTCAAATAAAATAAAGTACACCTAAAATGTGCTTTTTAATCCCTCAAATATTTCTAACAGACTTTAAAAGTCCATCAATAGTTATATTTAATAAACTCTTCAAAACTTTCTTTTTCCTATATTTTCAAAATAAGAAAACTTTGAACAATTTATTATATAATCAAATTCTAACTTAATCACTTTTTCTTTAGTCTTTTTTTTAATATATTTAACTAAATCTACCAATAAACCTTTTTTCAAATAATGCAAATAATTATTTATCCCTTCATTATAAACTTCTATTTTTAAATTATCTATGATAACATAATAAATATTTAAATCCTTTAACTTTGTTATATCAATTATTTCTTTAATTAATAAATCTTCATTATAAGTAATATAACCTTTTTTACTAACAATTAAGATTAAATAATTATTATATAATCTTTTACATATCAAATACCTACTATAAGCTTTCATAAACCCTCTAAATAATTATTTATGATTTTTATAATCTTTTTATTACTTGCATATTTAAAACTATAAAGATAGGTATTAATACTACAAAAAACTTTTTCAAATTCAATTCTATTATTTTTATACAAATAATTAAGTTCTTTAACTCTTCTTTTAACTTTCCTAACAGTATCACCTTTTATCTTAAGAATCGTTTTTTTACCATCTAGGAAAAAACGATATCCAAGAAAACTAAAACCATCATGAATTGATACTATATTAGTTTTCTTATTATTTACTTCTAATTTATATTTATCCTTTAATATTACTTTAATTTTCTCTAAACATTCCATTAAATACTCTTTATCATGATAGATAATCACTATATCATCCATATAATGAACCATATACTTAAGATGTAAATCATGAACAATATAATGGTCTAATTCATTTAAAAAAAAGATAGACAAGAACTGACTAGTCATTGCCCCTAATCCTAGTCCTTTTCCTTTAGAATATCGAGGTAAATCAAGAATTTTCTCTTTATCATGAGGTCTTTTTTTAATCATTCTTATGCTCTCTTTATCAATACAATCATTAATATAAGAAGAATCTGTACTATCAATTACTCTTTCGATAAGTTCAAATTCATCTATATTAAATTTATCTTTTAATAATCCCTTTAACACTTCATGGTCAATATTATAAAAATATTTCTTTATATCAATTTTTAATACATAAAAATCATCATACTTCTTATTCTTTTCAATATACTCTTTAACCAGATTAATACCATAATCAAGTCCATAACCAGTTCTAGTTGCAACAATTCTTCTATCTAAATACTTATCTAATTTAGGAATTAAAACACATCTTGCTAAATAATGATTAATAACCTTATCAATAATATTTAAAGACATAACTATTCTATATTTAGGTTCTCTAATAATAAAAATATTATACCTTGAGGGATAATATATATTATTACTTAAGAGATTATAAACACAACAAGTATTAGCAATTTTATTCTTTTCATAAGAAAATACTTTTCTCTTATTACGACAATTCTTACTAATCTCTTTATCATATATTAATTTAATTTTATTAAAATCAACTTTCATAAAAACAATTCCTTTGCTTTATAATTTATTAAATATAACTTATTTCCTAATTCAATACATTTTTTTTCACTTATAATTCTTTTTTCATAACTCACTTCAAGAAAAAAATCTAACATACAAATAGATATATTAATTCTTTTCTTATCTTTTAAAATTATATATTTAACTAAATTAAACAATTCTTCTTTAATTCTTTTAACTAATTCATAATATTTTTTAGGATAATTAACAATATAATTATTCCAAATATTATTTAATTCACTAAGAATATCTAATACATCCTTCATTAATACATCATTCATCGAGCACCTTAATAATATAATTTAAAATATCATCTAATTGTTCATCATTTGCACTTTTTATTTTATCTAAAATCGCATCATAAAAGTTTTCTTTATAATCCTTTTTTAAACCAAGTTCAAAAAACTTCTTATAATTGTTTAATTTTTTAAAATCAACTTCCTTTTCTTCCCCAACTATTTCATAATTAATCTTATTTTCTTCTAAAACATTTATAATTTTATCTAAAACACTTTTAGGAAATCCAACTTTAGCTTTAATTATTCTATAATCAAAGAAATATTTAAAAATATAACAATCATCATCAAAAACACTACAAAAATTACCATTTATTCTAATTCTAACTTTATAACTATTAGTCATTTAATATTACCTCCCTATCTTAAAGTAGTAAAAATAACAACTCCTAAAACCTATACAACTATTGTAACAATTGGTACGTATACCAAAGTACATTGTATCTACATTCTGATTTCAAAGAATCAAGGAATAGGAATGTCCTTTACACATACATACTGAACCTTAATCCTAGTATTCAAGCTATAAAGGGCTGGCCGGACGCCGTTGTTGTTATTAGCGTTATTGTTGTTAACATTACCATCCGAATTCCAGTTAGCGACATTGTTAGAGTTATTGGAAGACGGCGACAAGAACCAAGGCGCCAAAATACAAAATCCTATTTCCGTATAAAAAAGAACTGCATTTTTACTACTTTAAAATACTAATTATCTTCCAAATCAGACTTAATCCAAGCATTAAGAGTTTTATTTATATCATTTAATTTCATAAATAAACTTGCTGATGTTTTCTTATTAATTATTGATTTACCATAAGCAAAATCAATGTAATATCTGATTATTTCAATCTTAGCCATTGCTTTTTTTTGAATAGGCAACCTATCTTTTTTATCAGTATAATTAGCATAATATATTATTTCTAATAAATCAATACTATCATTAACTAAGTTATTTCGATAATCCTGATATTTTTTAGGAAAATTAATTAATATATCTAAAACTTCCATATTAAACTCTTTAATTTTCTTAGCTAACACAAATCTATCTTGTTTCATTTTAATCACATACCTTTATTTATGAGAAAATACCTTCCCATTCTTATGCAACAGCATAAGAATGGGAATTCTAATTTCTTTCTTCGAAAGAAATTAGTTTAACAATATCTATCTCTTTTTTTATTTTATTTCTTATTACTGTATCAAATTCGCCTGTCCCCCTCGGACTTCGCCCTCGAAGGGACTCAGCTAGTCAAAGTGAATGGTGTTGTTGAAGTTCCTTCACCACCTGTGACTTCTATGTCAGATTTCAGATAAAGGACTGGCCGGACGCCGAGGTTGAGATTAGCGCCATTGTTGTCAACAAAACCACCCGAAGCCCAGGAAGCGACAGCGTAAGAGCTATAGGAAGACGGCGACAAGAACCATTCATATGTTGTATGTCCTTCCTTTAACCATGTTGTATTTAATTGTGTACTGCTCCAATTATACATGTTACTTGTCCAGTTACTTTCACTCGTACTAAAGCCCATATCACTTGGGTACATTAACGCAATTTTTCCTGTCCAGGTTACTTGGTTTCCACTCCAAATATCTCCTCCACTACAACTACTGCTACATGTTTTACTTCCTCTTTCATGTTCATATGCTGTTACTGGAGTATCTGTGCTATATACTATATTTCCCAAATTCCATTTTGCTTCATATATCATTTCTTGATATGGTGATTTTATTTTATTCAAATATCCTGTATCACTACTATCGGTTCCTTTTGAATTTAGCCAATACATTAATCCTGCTGTTGTCCAATCATTATAATTTGTTCCAGTTTTCGTACTATTCCAATATGCATAATCACCACTACTTGTATATCGTATGCTGAACGATGTTCCTTCTGCTTGATATTTACTTGGAAAATCTGCTTGCTTTATTAATTCGTTTCTTATTATCTTCATGTGTTCTTGACCGTCTTCATCTTTGAATATTCCGATTATTCGCCATTTTTCATCATTAAATGTTATATAATTTTTAGCATCTGCTCCGGAATACCTATATTCTCTGACTTCATCATCTGGTGATGTTGTTTTGGTATTATCTGATTTTATTCCAATTATTCCTCCAGTTTGTCCTAATGTCTCTTTTAATTTTGCTGCTCCTGCTGCTTTGGCTACTTCAATATCATATGTTTCTTCTTTTTCAGTGTAATTTTTATTGGTTGGAACAAATTTTATATCTAATTTTGTATTTCCAATTTCTACTCCATTTACGGTTATTGTTGTATCTGCTCCACTTGATGTTTTTGGAGTTGCTGTTGCGGTCCCTTCTACTTGTGATGTTACTGTGAACTCTCCTTCGGTTGTTGAGGTTATCTTAAATGTCTTATTTCCTCCTTTATTTACCTTAAATTCACTTGTTGGTTCATATGTTAAAACTGTTTCTTTCTTTGCTATTTCACATTCAAA
>CANRDV010000081.1 GCA_947629475.1 uncultured Bacilli bacterium | reverse complement strand
GGAGTACAAAAAAGTTATATTCTGATTATAGTACATATATAACAACGAATTGGTTGTTTAAAGAAGCCAACCATTCGTCTTCCGAATGGTTCTTGTCGCCGTCTTCCAATACCTCTTACCGTGTCGCTGGCTGGTATTCGGATGGTGATGTTTACAACTATGGCGCTAATGGCAGCCACGGCGTCCGGCCAGTCCTTTATCTGAAATCTGACATAGAAGTCACAGGGGATGAAGGAACTTCAACAACACCATACACTTTGACAAGCTGAGTCCCCACGAGGGCGAAGTCCGAGAGGGACACTCAAACTTGATACGTGGATAAAAATAGAAATGATAAATAAATAAAATATTGTTAACCTAATTTCTTTCGACGAAAGAAATTAGGGATAGAAGATGAATGACCCAGCGCGGAGTTGGAGTCCCCCATAAAGGGCAAGACTTAGAAATCGGAGGTGTTTCCACGAGACTTTAGTCTCGAAGGAAACTTACGAAAAATGAGATAAAATAGATACAATTATAAATGTTAATATAGAAACTGATAAATAAAGTTAAAAATTTTAAGTAAATCTTTTAGTTTTTAACTTTTTTTCGGTTATATTATATATAGGGGGTATTATATATGGATAACCAAATATTTGATAATATAAATGGATATAGTTTAGATAAAGAACAAAGGAATGCTATAGTTAGTAATAAAAATACTCTTGTTGTAGCAGGAGCAGGAAGTGGTAAAACATTAACTATAATTGGTAAGATTAAATATTTAACTGATGTTTTAAAAGTTAATTATAAAGAAATATTATGTATATCATTTACTAATGAAGCAGTTAATAATCTTAAAGAGAGATTAGGTCTTGATATAGATTGTTATACATTTCATAAATTAGCACTTGAAATACTTAAAGATAATCATGTTTATTATCAAGTAGCAAGTAGTGATTTATTAGAATATACTGTTAATGAATACTTTGAAGGATTTGTTGAAGAAGAGTATCTAAAGTATATAACTGGTTATTTTATGGATATTACTGAATCTAATGATATAAATATAATTAAAGATAACTTTAGAAGGGAGTTTGAAAGTTATAAGAATTTAATTATTAAGTTTATAAATAAGATTAAGAGTAATAATATAAGTGATTTTAGTTATATAAAGAAGAAGTTATTTTTAAGTTATAAACATAAATGTTTTTTAATAATTATGTTTCATATTTATAAATTTTATTTAGAAGAATTAAATAGTAGTTTAAAGATAGATTTTGATATGATGATTAGTCTTGCTAGTAAAAGTATTAAAGATAAAGGGATTAAGAAATATTATAAATATATAATAATAGATGAATATCAAGATATATCATTAGTTAGATATCAATTAGTTAAAAGTATTATGGATGAGTGTGATAGCTATATCTTTGCCGTTGGAGATGATTTTCAATCTATCTATGGATTTTCTGGTTCTAATTTAGATTTATTTGTTAATTTTAAAAAGTATTATAGTAATAGTAAGATATATTATTTAAAGAATACTTATCGTAATTCATTAGAGTTAATTAGATGTTGTAATCATTTTATTAAAAAGAATCCTTATCAATTAAGTAAGAGATTAATATCAAGTAAAAGAAATAAAGAACCATTAAAGATAGTTTATTATACAAGAAGTAATTATAAGTATAAATTTAGAGATTTACTTAATCTAATTTACTTATCTGGAGTAAGAGAATGTTTAATACTTGGAAGATGTAATCATGATATTGATTTAGTTTGGGATGGAGAATTGGTTTATAAAGATATGAATTTAAGATATTTAACTGTACATAGTTCTAAAGGATTAGAAAGTGAATGTGTAATAGTTTTAAATTTAAGTGATGAATTATTAGGATTTCCTAATAAGATGGAAGATGATAAAATAATAAATATCTTTTTTAAGAATAAAGAGAAGTATAAGTATGCTGATGAAAGAAGGTTATTTTATGTTGCACTTACTAGAACTAAAAGTGATGTCTATTTAATGGTTAATAAAAATTTTGAATCAAGTTTTATTAAAGAAATTAAATATAGATGTAAAGTAATGGCTTGATTTATGGTACTTTTTATGATAATATTTAGATATAAGGATGGTGTGATATGAATAGAAAAATAGCAATTGTTTTAGTTATTGTAGGGATTTTATGTATAATTAGTGGTGTAGTTATTGGAATGACTTCTAAAAAAGAAAAAGTTGAATTAAATGAAGAAGTAGGTACTAATGGTACTTATAGTTCTCTTAAAGAACATGAGTTTATAACTTGTACTGATGATATAACTATAAATGGAAATAGTGCAGTTTGTAATCATGAAGATATTATTTATAAAATGTATACAGGTATTTATGATAATTCTTTTATAGTTGATGATGGAATAATTGTTTCTACCTATAAAAAAGCAACTCTTAAAAGTAGTTATGTAACAAGTGGTGAATTAGTTATTACTTTATATGATAAAGAAGGTAATATTAAATGGAGTGTTCCTTATGATAATCCATATAATAATTTAACAATTAAAAAAAGTTATTTAACTGCTATTAATAAAATAAATGATATGTATTATGCTATGATTGGAGTAGATTATGATAATGAAACTTCTTATGAACATATAGTAAAGTATGATTTAAATGGTAATTTAGTAAAAGATACTGTTATAAAACCTGAAATTGATTATAATTATTTAGGATTAACTTTTTTAGAAGAATATGAAGGAAATTATTATTATAATAATCCATCAAGATATCCTAGTGTAGTTTATATTTCTAATGATGAGTATAAAACTATATTTTCAGATGAAGATACCTTTCCTAAATATTTAACTATGAATAAAGAGTATATTTATGGAGTAGAAGATAATAATGAAGAAGGATATCAAATAAACTTAATAAAGTATGATTTAAATGGAGAAGTAGTTAAAGAACAAATAGTATTAAAAGATGCAATAGCTCAAGAAGGATTTGTTGTTACTGATAATTATATATTTGTAACTTATTATCAAACTGAACTTGATGAGTTTAGAATTGCTAAATTTAATAAAGATTTTGAATTAATTAATGATAATATTGATTATAAAAAAGATATTGAAGCTAATGTTTCAAGACAAGGAATTTATTTAAAAGATAAATTATATTTTGTATTTAGTGATGAAGAAGATTATTATGTTAAGGTTGTTTCTGATGAGGAAGAGATGCTTAATTTATATAAAACTCATGAAGGAGATACTATATCTATTAATTACTTTTTAAAAACATTTGGTTATTTAGATGATAAATTTGTTCAAGTATATACATCTAAAGATTATTTTGAAGGTAATAATGAAATAATATTAGCATTTAATAAATAATAAAAAAATTGACAAAGATATCTTTTTGTTGTACAATTAAGACGTTGTGGAGGAGTTTATGGAAAGAGAATATTTTAAAATTTATGTTAAAAATATATCTGGAATAGAAACAGAAGATATTAAAGATGGAATAGAAGTTAATGCTTATCTTGATTCAGAAGGAAAATTAAAGGAATTATATACTGATACTACGATTTATAGAGGAGAAAGCATTGATGATGAGACTTTCTTAATGGGAGACTTTAGTTTATTTACAGAAAATAATAGGGAAGTTTACAAAATAACTGAAGGAGAAGCAACAAAAGAACTTAAGTTTTATCCTAATGTTGTAATGAGTGAAAAAGTTCCTACTATTGTTAAATTAATTGAATTAACTTTACTTAAAAAGAATGAAGAATTAGGTAAAGTTGGAAACTTTAAAGGCAAAAAGTTATAAATTTATGATAAATTCACTTATAAATTAAGTGAATTTTGCATATTATTAAGAAAAAGTTTAAAAATTTGTTGACTTTTAAGGTTTAATTAGGTATAATCTATGTCGGTACATTTGATTCCCGATTGTTTCATGGTGGGAACATGAGACTATAGATAGGAGAAATAAAAAAATGAAAAGTTATATGCAAAAAAAAGAAGAAGTAGTTCGTTCATGGTATGTTATTGATGCTAGTGGCGAATCACTTGGTCGAGTAGCAACGAAGGCTGCTCACATTTTAAGAGGCAAACATAAGGTAACTTATACTCCTCATGTTGACTGTGGAGATTATGTTATTATTGTGAATGCTAGAAAAGTTAATTTAACTGGAAATAAGTTAAATGATAAGATGTATTATAATCATTCTATGTATCCAGGTGGATTAAGAGAGAGAACTGCTAAAGAGATGAGAGAAAATTATCCAGAAGAAATGCTTGAAAGAGCAATCAAAGGAATGCTTCCTCATAATCGTTTAGGAAGAGCAATGGGAAAGAAGTTATTTGTATATGCAGATGAAAATCATCCACATGCTGCTCAAAAACCAGTTCAAATTGAGATTAAGTAGAAAGGATTAAGTATATGGCAAAAAGTTATCAAGCTACTGGAAAAAGAAAAGGTAGTATAGCAAAAGTTACCCTAACAAGTGGAAAAGGAACAATTACAGTAAATGGTAGAGACGTTCGGGAATATTTTCCTTTTGAAACTCTTGTTATGGATTTAGAACAACCACTTGTTTTAACTAAAACAAAAGGTTTATTTGATGTAGATGCTAAAGTATCTGGTGGTGGATTTAGAGGACAAGCAGGAGCTATTCGTTTAGGAATTACAAGAGCCTTACTTGAATATGACTCAACTACTAGCCCTGATAGTGAAAATAGTTTAAGAAGACCATTAAAAGTAAACGGAATGATTACTCGTGATGCAAGAGTTAAAGAACGTAAGAAATATGGTCTTAAGAAAGCTCGTAGAGCACCACAATTTAGTAAACGTTAGAGTGATTATGACTTCAAGATTTTCTTGAAGTTTTTATTTTGTTTAAAAAGTAAGAATTTTGTTGACTTTAGAAGAATTTAGATATATACTTAAAGTATAATAAGTGTAAGGAGGATACGATATATGGAACGAAAGATAAATACTGAATTATTAAGATGGAAGAAGAATCCTTCTAAACCATTGCTTTTATATGGACCTAAACAAATAGGTAAAACATATAGTGTGTTAGAATTTGGAAAAAATAATTATAAAAATATTGCTTATTTTAATACAGAAAATTATAAAGAATTAATTGATATTTTAAAAAGAGAAAAAAATCCTGAAAAGATAATAATAAAACTTGGAATGTTATCAGGTGAAACAATTATGAAAAGTGATACTTTAATAATTCTTGATAATGTAAATGATAATTATATTGTTAAAGCTATTAAGTTATTTGGAACGGAAGATAATTTATATAATATTATAATGATAACTTCAAGAAAAGAAAATCTAAATAAGTTTAAAGGAGAAGAGTTATATTTTAAAGCAATGTTTAGAATGGACTTTGAAGAGTTTTTAGCTAATACTGATAAGAAGCAATTAATTAATTTTATAAGAGATTCTTATGAAAATAATAAACCTATGCCTTTTCATCAAATAGCACTTGATATTTATAATGATTATTTAATAACTGGAGGATATCCTGAAGTTGTTGATAATTATATAAAAGGAGTAGATAGTTTAAAACTTGAAAGTATTAAAATGAAAATACTTGATACAATTAGAAAAGAAACAATTTTATCTTATAATTTAATTGATATACCAAGAAGTAATGAAGTATTAGATAGTCTTCCTTATCAGTTGTTGAAAGATAATAAAAAATTTCAATATGGAAATATTAAAAAGGGAAGTCGAAGTAAAGATTATGAAGCAAGTATTAATACATTAGGAGTTAATGGAATTGTTAATCGAAGTTTTAGATTAATAGATGTAAAAAGTCCTTTAAGTAGTTTTAAAGATAATGAATCTTTTAAATTATATATAAATGATGTTGGACTTTTGTATACAATGATGCATATAAGTAAGATGAAATTTATGCAAGATGATGATATTCGAAGAACTTTAATTGAAAATGATGTTGCTAATACATTAATAAGTATGGGATATAGTTTATATTATTATCAATCTGAAGGAAAAACGGAAATTAGTTTTGTTATTCAAAACCGAATGGGGGAAATTATTCCGATTGAAATTTTGAATATGAATTTAAGTAAAGCTAAAGCATTGTCTGTATTTATTTCAAAATTTAAAGTTAATAAATCTATTAGATTAACTGATGATAATTTTAGTATTAAGAAAAATATAAGATATGTACCTGTTTATGCAACCTTTTGTTTAAAGGAAATATAAAAGTGTAAAATTTGTTACTATTCACAGCCTATAAATGAAAAAAGGTATTTTTTTGAAAAAAGTTATCTTTTTTTCTTGACAAATTTTGTA
>CANRDV010000080.1 GCA_947629475.1 uncultured Bacilli bacterium | reverse complement strand
ATTATAGTGGTCTTAATTTTGATGAAATTTATGCTGATTACAACTATGTTCCATCACGCATAAACTAGGACATAGCGAAAAAGATAAGAAATGATGAATATATTTTTTTTAGAAATTAGAATAAAAAGGTGAAAAAAATAAGGGAAAATTTTTAAGTTACTAAAAATCTTAATTTTTTCCTTATTTTATATGGATTTGAAGCCAATTGGTCACCCCACTAAAAGTTGTAGAGCCTTTTTTTCTATAAATAATTTACTAAAACTTGGGAATAATATAGTTGAGGTGAATTATGAAAGACATAGGAATTGATTTAGGAACTGCGAATATTCTTATATATATTAAAGGACAAGGAATAGTTTTAAATGAACCAAGTGTAGTTGCAATTGATACAGAAACTAATAAACCTTTAGCTTTTGGAGATGATGCAAATCAAATGCTTGGAAAAACCCCTTTTAAAGTTCGAGCTATTAAACCAATGAAAGATGGAGTTATAGCAGACTTTGAAATAACCGAAATGATGCTTGATTATTTTGTTAATAAAGTAAAAGCCAGAGGAATGTTTAAAAAACCAAGAATTATAATCTGTTGTCCGGCTGATACAACCCCTGTTGAAAAAAATGCTATTAGAGAAGCGGCTGAAAAATTAGGAGCCAAGAAAGTTTTCCTTGAAGAAGAACCCAAAGCAGCAGCCATTGGAGTTGGACTTGATATTAGTAAACCAAATGGTAATATGGTAATTGATATTGGAGGAGGTACTACCGATATTGCTGTTTTGTCACTTGGAGGCATTGTTGTAAGTAGGTCTTTGAAAGTTGCAGGTAATGTATTTGATAATGATATAAAAGAATACATAAAAAGCAAGTATCGTCTTTTAATTGGAGATAAAACTGCCCAAACTATAAAACATGAAATAGGTTCAGTTTATGATAGTGATGATGAAGTGGAAATGGAAGTTCGAGGACGTGATTTAGAAACGGGACTTCCTAGCATAATTACAATTAATAGTCAAGAAATCGAAGAAGCCTTAAATGAAGACATTACCAAAATAGTTGTTGCAACTAAAGCCGTCTTAGAAGATACCCCACCTGAATTATCTGCTGATATAATTGAAAATGGAGCAATTTTAACCGGAGGAGGTTCACTAATTAATGGACTTAAAGAGTTATTAGAACATGAACTTAGTATTCCTATATATGTAGCAGAAAGTCCTTTAACAAGTGTTGCTGAGGGCTGTGGTATTATGCTTGATAACTTATATTTGATTGAATAAATTAGACTAATTTAGTCTATTTTATTTGAAAAAAAATTAAATATATGTTAGTATATAGATGTAGATAAGTAGTACGAGGTGTTTTATGTTTGAAGTAGATAAAGATATAAGAGAAAGAATATTTTTAATTAAACAAAGATTTGAAATAGAAAATGGAAGAATAGTTGGTTCAAAGAATCAATTTTATAAAAGAGAATCAGAAGAGTTTATGGATTATGCCAATAGTTTAGATACAACCAGATTTGTCTATGCTAATTTAGACTATGATAAACTAAGAGATGCCTATAAAAAAAGAATTAAAACCATTGCTTCTTTAATAAGAGCTATAAGTAAAAATCATCAAGAAGAAATATTAAATACACTTGAATATGTAAGATTAATGGTAACATATGACTATGTTGCAGCAAGTTCGAATGAAAGTGATACGAATATCCTTAATATTGCTGAAAATCTAGAAGGTTCTGGGTTAAATTCAGCATTTCTTGGAAGAGGTAATTGTATGTCCCAATCTTCATTTACAAGAGATATTTTAAATGAACTTGGACTTGAAGCTCGTATTCTTGAATTAGGAGGAAAAGATATAGATAGCCATGCTGATGTTTTAATAGCTGAAAAAATAGTAATTGACCCAACTAACTATATAGGAACAATTGATAGTATAGCGGGAGGACATTTATATGAAAAATATAATTTAGAACAATATAATCCTTTAAGAAACATTAATGCAGCTGTTTTTCAAGATACAATTAAAAAAATGCAAATAGCTTTAATTGAATATTTAGGAATAAGTAAGATAAGTGAAACTTTAAACTTAACTAATTTTGATAACACTAAAAAACAATTTATGATATGGGTTTTAATAGGTAAAATGTTAACACATACTAATAAACCTATTAATTCTTATACTATTAATTTAAAGGGACAAGAAATTGAAATAACTAGGTTAGTAGAACTATTTTATCTTGCTAATAATATTCCTTATCGAAGAAATGGAACTATTAAAGGAAAATTTGAAAAAGAAACTTATGATATCCTAGAGACAACTATTCAAGGAGAAAGAATTAAAATAGTACCTCGGCAAAATATTTCAGCCGTTAAAAACGATAAAGCTGCAATTAACCCATTTGCTTATACCTTAGATTTACAAAAAACTATAACCTATAAAGAAGAATACAAAGAAGCAAGAGATTACGTGATTAATAATTATTCCAAAATAGAAGATTTATTAAAAGGAGTTAAACCACTTCCGAAAGAAGAAATAAAAGAAGAAACCTTAAACATTTTAGAGTTTTTAAACCCAGAAGTTTTATGGGACTATGCTTTTGGTTATAAAAAGTTACCAAATACAAGAACAATTAATAATTTAGCAAGAGAATTTTATGTAGCTGCTAAAGATTATGCTATTTTATGTTCTAATCCCATGAGTGCCAAAGCCACCCCTACTCCATCTAAAAGAGAAATAGATGATGATTATATATTAGTTTATAAAACAATGGGAAATGCCATTTTAAAATATTTAGAAATGCTTAAAGATAAAAAAAGCGTGTCTATTAAATTATCAGATATCTTAAACTATGCCAAAATGATTAACCAAAATGACCCTGATTTAGTTGATAACTTAGATAGATGTTTTAATCCAATGGCTAGTAAAAACTGGAGTCAAGTTGGTGAAAGAGCATATGATGATAATAAAACTAGAGAAATAATAAAAAAATATATAGTTACCTTATATAAATGTATTGAAGATTATGGATTAGATAAAGTTACTAACATTTATCAAGTAAAAAATAAAACCTATTAATTATTTTTCATTTAAGAAAAAAATAACTAGTCGTCTTGAAAAGTCCAAGAAACTACTAGTTTTTTTTTAATATAAGTGTTATAATTTTTCTTGTGGAGGTAAGTATGAGTAGTACAATTTTTTATTCTTTAAAAGTAGTTATTGTAACGTTATTGATATCAGCAATTTCAATTATATTTGTTAAAAAAATAGCATTTCATGTACATGCTATTGATATTCCTAATGAAAGAAAGGTTCATACAAAACCAATGCCAAGATTTGGCGGACTTGGAATTTTCTTTGCTTTTTTAGTTGGTTATATGTTATTTGGTCAAAACACAGTTCAAATGAACTCAATTTTAATAGGAAGTTTTATAATTCTTTTAACTGGAATAATTGATGATATAAACCCTATCAATGCTAAAGAAAAACTAATTGGTCAATTAATTTCAGCAATGGTAATTGCTTTTTATGGTGAAATTCTTTTAAATGAAATAACTGTTTTTGGATTAACCATTAACTTTGGTTACTTCTCATACCCTATTACTATCTTATTTATAATTGCTTGTATGAACATAATTAATTTAATAGATGGCTTAGATGGACTTGCCGGAGGTATTTCTTCTATTTTCTTCATGACAATTTTAGTTATTTGTTTCTTACAAGGTCGAACTATGAACTTAGAATTTACTTTAACTTTAATCATGTTAGGTAGTACTTTAGGCTTCTTAATTCATAATTTCTATCCAGCTAAAATATTTGCAGGAGACTCCGGAGCCTTATTTCTAGGATTTATCATATCTATTATTTCCCTATTAGGATTTAAAGGAACTATCTTAACCTCAGTCTTTGTACCCCTTTTAATTCTTGCTATTCCAATTCTTGATACTTTATTTGCAATCTTAAGAAGACTTGGGCATCACAAACGAATAACCGATGCTGACAAACAGCACTTACATCATCAACTTTTAGGTATGAAATTTTCTCATCGAACAACAGTTTTAATTATCTATGGAGTAAATATATTATTTGCTATTGCATCAGTTTTCTATACCTTAAATGAACAAATAAGCCCCTATATTAGAATAGGTATATATTTATTATTATTAATATTAGTATTTTGGTTTGTTAACAAAACTAACATTGTAACTGAAAAACAAATAAAATTTGGCAAGAATAAAAGCAAAGAAGTAAAAAAAGATTAATACCTTTGGAGGATAAAATATGATTAATTTTATTATGTATGAAGATGATGTAGAATGGATTAAGGAATATCAAAAGATAACTCATAAATTCATGGGGAAAAATGATAACTTATATAAAATTTATGCCTATAAAGAGTATAGTAGTAAAATATTAGATGAAATAAAAAATTTAAATGGTCAAAATATATTTCTTTTAGATATTGAAGTTAAAGGAAAATCAGGTTTAGACTTTGCTCGGGAAATAAGAAAATTTAAAAAGACTATGAATGACCAATTAATAATTATAACAGCCCATCAAGAATTAGTTGGAAATGCATTTCATCAAAAATTATTAATGATTGATTTTATCTCAAAGTTTGATGACTTAGAAGGTAAACTACTTGCTTGTTATAGAGAAATTTATGAAATATTTAATAGTAATAAATGTTTATCTTTTAAACAAGATGGTGAAATAGTTCGGATTCCTTATAATGATATTTTATTTGTTGAAAAGAATACTGTTGATGATTATTTATTAATTGAAACAGAAACTAGTGAAGTTAAATTCAAAAGTAATATAGCTAAAGTAGAAAAATTATTATCAGATGATGCTAGATTCTTTAAAACTCATCGTAGTTGTATAGTAAATACCTTTAAAATAACAAAACTTAATTCTAGTTTACCAGTTATCTATTTTGGTAAAAAATATACCAATTGTCTATCAAGAGATAGACGTAAAGACTTAGAAGAGAAGTGTTTAATGGGTGGAGGTTATAATGTATAAATACAATACATTACTTCAATTCTTTTTAGGAAATATATTTTTAATTATCAGTATCTTCTTAATTAGTAAGATTGTTTTAAAGATAAAATTAAATAAAAATATCTTTATCTTTATTCCTTTATTTATTATAAGTTCCTTATCTTCCAAAGTATCTTTATTTACTTATAGTTTAATTATATTATCTTTATTAGTAATAACAATTATTTTACTAAACAAAATATCTAATAAAGATAAATTAGTAAAAAAATGTGAATTATTAGAAGAATATATTAAAAACTCATCAGATTTATTGTTAAAATATGCATCAACTAATCATAAATACAAGAATAATTTAATTACTATTAAAAGTTATATAAAATCAAATAAAAAAGAGGCTTTAGTATATGTAGATAGTTTATTAGATGATTATAAACCTAAGAAAAGAAATTGGTTAGTAAGGTTGAATAATATAAAAGAAGATAATATAAGATATTTTATTTATTATAAGTTATCTAAATGTGAAGATAATAAATTAAAAATATTTTTAGATGTAAGTGAAATGGTTAATAGTATTGATTATTCCTGTTTTGATATGTCTTTGGTTAGTAATATTTTAGATGTTTTAGGGGAATATTTTGATAATGCTATTTATGCTAGTTTAGAATCAAATGAAAAAGAGTTGTATTTTAGTTGTTATCTTGATGATAATAATTTAGTATTTTTAATTGCTAATACTTATAAAGATAAAATTAGTTTAGATTTAATAGAACAAAATGGTTATACAACTAAAGGAAAAGGACATGGACTTGGTTTATATAGTATTTTTAAAAATCTTAAGGACAATAAAAAATTAGATTATAGTTATGATATCGTTGATAATTATTTTATGGCTAAGTTAATTGTTAAGTTAGATAATTATAAATAAAAGTTATAAAAAGTAAGTCAAAAATATTGCATTGGTATCTGATATGTATTTTTATTAAATAAAAACTATATATAGTAATTCTTAAAAATATTTATGAGATATATTCTAATTTTAATATTGATAGTTAGATTTTTATAGACATTGGAATTTTAGAACTAAAGTACTTTAAGTAATGATTAAAAAAACTCCAGTGTTCCTACATAAATATTTTACCAATAATGGCAAAACTTCGGTTCACCAGAGTAAGGTAGAAAAAAATAATTTTTCTATAATTAATATTATCATATAAACATAAATATGTCAATTAATTTCTCAAAAGAATTTTTTCCTTTGTAAACTTTTTTAGTTTTTTTATAAAATAAAAATAGAAATTATGCCATATTCTATATAAAA
>CANRDV010000079.1 GCA_947629475.1 uncultured Bacilli bacterium | reverse complement strand
TACCAATTGTCTTGTAGTAGTTGTACTGTATCCCCATGAGTGCTAACTACGAGAGCAATGCGTTAATTTGATACAGTGATAAGAGAAGAAAGAGTATGTAAGAAAGATATTGGTTAATATGCAAACCTCGCATGAATGCGAGACGCGAATTTTGAAAAAAATTGAAAAAAGTACTTGATTTTTTTAGATAAATATATTATTCTTAATATGAGGTATATAATATGGAAATAAAAATGGAAATGGGAAAGACTAAATTTGAAAGAAATAGTATTTGGGATATGGATGTTCTTTTTCAATTTTCATTTTTTTAGATAGAAGATACTTAATAAGATAGGTATCTTCTTTTTTAATACTTATATACCTAGAAATGGAGGATTTGATGAAAAATCAAAAAATGACAATTGACATCAATGAAAAACCACCAGTTGCCAAATGGATTGTTTTGGCATTTCAACATGTATTTGCAATGTTTGGAGCAACGATATTAGTTCCAATTTTAGTAAATGCAGCAGCCGGGAAGGAGGTTTTAACAATACCAGTTGCTCTTGTTACATCAGGTATTGGTACATTAATTTATATTTTATGTACAAAAGGAAAATCTCCCGTTTATTTAGGAAGTTCATTTGCTTTCATTACACCAATTGCAGCCGCTTATTTAAAAGGTGGAGTAGGTGGAGCCATGACGGGGATTATGGCTGTTGGTTTAATCTATGTTATAGTTGCAATTATTATTAAGTTTGTTGGAACCAATTGGCTTAATAAGTTATTACCACCAGTTATAATTGGTCCGATGATTATGGTAATAGGACTTGGACTTGCACCTAATGCAATTAGTCAGATAGGGCTTGCTAGTGGAACACCTTTGGACTATAAAGTAATTGTAGTTGCTTTAGTATCATTCTTAGTTACTGCTCTTGTTATGACAAGATGTAAAGGATTTTTAAAAATAATACCTTTCTTAGTAGGAATAGTTGCTGGTTATATTATGGCTGTTATCTTTGGTATGATAGACTTTAAACCAGTTGCGGATGCAGCATTCTTTAGTATGCCACATTTCTTAATACCATTTGCATCCTATAAACCAACATTTACAGCAATTCTAACAATAGCACCAATTGCTCTTGTTACAATGTGTGAACATATTGGAGACCATACATCACTTAGTAATATAATAGGACGTGATTTAATTAAAGAACCAGGACTTGATAGAACTTTACTTGGAGATGGTATTGCAACTTTTGTTGCTGGTGCTTTAGGAGGACCTGCGAATACAACATATGGTGAGAATACATCTGTTGTTGGACTTACCAAAGTTGCATCTGTTTGGGTTATTGGACTTGCTGCGATTATTGCAATTATAATTGGCTTTTTAGGTAAGTTTACAGCCTTAGTATCAACTATACCTGATGCTGTACTTGGAGGAGTATCATTACTTCTTTATGGATTTATAGCCGTAAATGGATTAAAAGTTTTAATCAAAAATCAAATTGATTTTGAAAAATCTAAAAATGTTGTTGTAGCATCATCTATGTTAGTACTTGGATTAGGTGGAGCAGCCGTTGCAATCGTAAGTGGAGATTTATCAATTACAATTTCTGGTATGAGTTTAGCTGCTATTGTAGGAATTATTTTAAATTTAATCTTACCAGATGAAAAAGAAGAAAAGTCTAAAAAAAATAAATAATATTTTAATAATTTAAAATAAATAAAACATATACTTAATTGGTGGTATATGTTTTTTAATATTATAAATATAATTAAAGAAATGTTATTTTTTACAGGAAGTTACTCTAATAACTTATTTCCTGACCCTTTAACAAAAGAAGAAGAAGAGAAATGTTTAATTGATATGGAAAAAGGTTCAGCATCAGCAAGAAGTAAATTAATTGAACATAACTTAAGATTAGTTGCCCATATTGTTAAAAAATTTGAACATGATGTTTCTTTTCAAGATGATTTAATATCAATAGGTACAATTGGTTTAATTAAAGGAATAGATACTTATTCAAGAAATAAGAATGTTAGATTAACTACTTATTGTGCTAGATGTATTCAAAATGAAATATTAATGTATTATCGTAGTAATAATAAATATAGTAAAAATATATCTATCAATGAAAGTATTGGTTTTGATAAAGAAGGTAATGAGATAACAATAGTTGATATTTTAAAAAGTGATAAACCGGATTTTGCTTTAGATTTATATGAAAAAGAAAATATTAAATTATTAAGTGAATATGTAAAAGTATTAACAAAAAGAGAAAAAGAAATAATTGCATATCGATATGGACTTAATAATCAAGATGAATTAACTCAAAAAGAAATAGCTAAAAAATTACATATTTCAAGAAGTTATGTCTCAAGAATTGAAAAAAGAGCACTAACTAAAATGTTAAGAGAATTTATTATTAATAAAAAAGATTAGTATAAAATATAAAAAATTAATTATATTAGTAACAGGAGGAATTTTATGTTTGATGAGTATATAGATAGTGATTCTTATATGAAGTGTGATATTTATGAAGAGAATGATAAATATCATATTGAAATTGATTTACCAGGATTTAAAAAAGAGCATTTAAATATTGAATTTAATCATGGTTATCTAACAGTTCTTGCTAGTAAAAAGAATGATACTAATATAGAAAATAAAAACTATATTAAAAGAGAAAGAACTTATGGAGTATATAAAAGAGATTTTTATGTTGGTAATGTTGATTATAGTAAAATAAATGCTAAATATAAAGATGGAGTATTAATAATAGATGTTTTAAAAAGTGCTGATAATAAAGATAAAAAAACTATTGAAATAAAATAGTTTTTTTGTTATTATAGAGTTATAGAAAATAAAATTTGACAAATTGTATAAAGTATGATATAATATGCAATGATTTTAAGGAGTGAGGTTAGTATGAATGATTTAAATGAATTAATAAATAACTATGAAAAGTTATTTAATGTTGCAAAAGAGGAATTAGGATATAATGATTTTACATATCAAGAATTTATAAATTCAAGTGAGGATAATAAAACTAAAGAAATAGATGCTTTAATAGAATCTAAAACTTTAGATTATTTTGAAGGAAGAGATATTAGTTTGGAATTTGAAGAAGCATTTAATTCTTATTATCAAGAAGATAATAGTTTTAATAATGAGTTTAGAGATAACTTTAAGAAGATATTTGAATTTGCTATTCGTAAACTTAAATTAGGAGGATTAACATTTCTAGATATTATGAATTTAAATGAAAATGCTCCAGAAAGAGTTGCTTTAAAAGAGTATCTTGATAGAGTGTTTAAGGCTTATCATGAAAAAAGATTAGATAGAAATAGTATGCTTTATAAAGCAATAGATAATTTTTATAAAAGTGATATTTTAAATATTGATAAGGATGGATTTAGAATAAAACCTCCAGTAACTGCTGATGATTTCTTTAGATATGGTAGTAAGTTTAAAGTTAATACTTCTAAAGTAAGAAATGAAAATAATAATCATGTAGTTAATAATAATACAAATAATAATGTTAATACAAATACACCAAATAATTCTAATAGTAATAGAAAACCTAAGAAAGAACCTAATAAAGTAGTTAAATTCTTAAAAGATGGTTCAAAGACAGTAGGATATACTCTATTAGTATCTGCTAATGCTTTATTTGGTGGATTAGGAGTAATTTCTGCTATTGTTGTTGGTTTAGGTGGTAATATATTTATTCCTCCTTTCTTACCTGTTTTAGCAATAGGAATTCCTGCAGCAACTATAACTGGAATAGCTATTAAAAATAGAAAGAAAATTAGAAATAAAATTACAAGTACAATAAATAAAATAAAAAATAAATTTAAAATAACTAGAGAAGAAACTAATGAAAATACTAATACAATTACTAGAGAACATCAAGTAAATAATGTTCAACCTGAAATTGATTTTGGAGATGTATTTGATGAGATTGAAGATGAAGTAGAAGTTGGTGATAGAAATTTTGCTGATGATGAAGATATAAGGGATACTCAAGAGTCTTTAGAACAAGAACCTATTGAAACTACTTTTACTGATGAAGAAACTCCTCAAACTGCAGTAGAACAAACTTTAGATGAAGAAGCACCAGAGACACCTTTAGAAGAGGTTGAAGAAAGAACACCAGTAGTTGCTGAACCTATAGTAACACCTGAGGTTCCACCAACTCCAGTAACTAAAGTTGTATCAGAAACATTTGAACCAGAAGTAGTAACAACTACTCCTCATGATAGAAGAAGTCAAACGATTGATGAAGCTAATAGAATAATACTTGAATTAAATTCTAAGATTGAGAAAGAAGAAAAAAGAATTAGTAATATAAATAGAAATTGGAATAAAGTTAAAAGAACATCTAATCAATATGTTGCTAATACTATGCATACAACAAAACCTAAATTATATAGTGAATTAAAAGGAAGAAAATCCTCTTCACTTAATAAAATAAAAAAATATCAATCTATGATTAATGAATTAAATGAAAGTGTTAAGAAAATTAATGGTCCTGAACCAATTAGGAGTAAAGTTTCTGTTAAACAAATTCAAGATGTTAATGGTAATAATAAATCTCTTTATATTGTAGAGGGTGGAAATTATAAATCTAATATTAAAGAATCAGTTGATTATACTGATAAATTAGAAAATAATCACAAAAAATAGGAAAAACTAAAAAAGTTTTTCTTATTTTTCTTTACAAATAAAAATAATATGGTATAATATGAAACGTTAAAAAATGATGTAAAATTATTTACTTTATCTTGAATTAATGATATACTTAAATATATTATAGGGGTTTCGTTTGGAGGTGTAGCATGACTTTTGTTTTTAAATTTATAAGATGGTTATTTTCTGCGATAGATGGTATTATATTTTGGGCTATTCAACAAGTTTATCAATTAATATTTGATTTAGCTAATGTTGAAATATTTTCTGGAACTACGATTAATAAATTTGCATCAAGAATATATGTAATTTTAGGTTTAGTAATGGTATTTAAATTAATGATATCATTTATTCAAATAATAATTAATCCTGATAAAATGGATGATAAAGAAAAAGGGGTAGGAAATGTTTTAGGAAGAGTTGCAGTTTCTATTGCTTTGATAGTATTTGTACCTTCAATATTTAGTTTAGCAAGACAACTTCAAAATTTTGTTATACCAGTTATACCAAGAGTTTTAATAGGTAAAAATCTTTCAGCTAATGGTGAGCCAGGAATAGATGCTGGAAATATTGAATTAGTTTCTGAAAGAATGTCATTTTATACTTTCTTACCATTTTTTGATTATGATAATCCTTCATGTAATGATGGTAGTATTTTAGGGACTGGTGGTACTGATGATAATGTCTCAATTCATAATGTAAAAACAGCTGGAGAACATGTTAATGATATAGATAATTGTAGTACTGATGAACATGGGTTTAAATATACTTATCGTTTCTTGCTGTCGACGTTAGTAGGTGGATATGTCCTATTTGTTACTATTCAGATTGCAGTTGCAGTTGCAATAAGGGCAATTAAATTAGCAGTCTGTGAGTTTGTCGCACCTATTCCTATTGCAAGTTATATTGACCCTAAAACTTCAAAACAAACATTTGAAAAATGGGTTAGTACAAGTTTGAAAACTTATACAGATTTATTTATAAGATTAATATTAGTTTATTTTATGATATTTGTATTTGATATTATTGTAGATAATGAAATGATTGCTACTATAACATCAAAACTTGGTGGAGATACTTTTAGAACAACTTTAGTTATTTTGTTCTTGATAATTGGATTATTACAATTTGTTAAAACTGCTCCTAAATTTATTTCTGATTTACTTGGATTTAAAGAAGGTGGAGACCTTATGGGAATGTTCAAGGGCGAAGATTACAAAGCTTTCAAAGAAGCAGCTGCTCTTCCTGGAACAGCTTTAGCAGCAGTCGGAGCTGGGTTTGGAAATGCAAGATATGCTTGGAAAAATGGTGATAGATTAAGAGCAGTATTTCGTGGTGCCGGTGGAGTTGCCGGTGCAACTAAGAGAGGTCTAACGGCTACAGTTAAAGGAGAAGGCTGGGAAGGTGCTTATACTAATAATGTAAAAACAACAACTGGTATTTCTCAAAGAAAAGTTAATGCTCACTTTATGGCTAACCAAAGTAGAACTGAATATGATGCTATGGTTGCAAAATATGACAAAGAATTAGAAAATGCAATTAAAGCAATAGATGATAATGCTGCTTTAACTACAGAGCAAAAAAATAAGGCTATAGAAGCAGCTCAAAAAGTACGAGATACTAAAGTTGCAAGAATTCCTAAACCAATTCAAC
>CANRDV010000078.1 GCA_947629475.1 uncultured Bacilli bacterium | reverse complement strand
ATAGAAAAAAAAGAAGATGACTTATTTATTCCAAATATTAATGATATAAAAAAAAGACAAAGAACAGAATATAAATCAGTAATTAGTTTATATGAAAAAATATATAAAGGCTCTTATCCAGAATTATATATAGATGATAAGGATGTAGAACAATATTATAGTGATTATTTTACAACTTATATAGAAAAAGATATACGAAAATTAATAAATGTTAAGGATGAAAATAAATTTATTAAATTTGTATCGTCATTAGCTGCAAGAACTGGGCAAGAATTTATTGCTACATCAGTTGCTTCTGAAATAGAAATAGATGATAAAACTGCTAATTCATGGTTATCAATATTAAAAAATACAGGTATAATTTATTTATTGCAACCATATATGAACAATAGTGTAGCACGAGCTGTAAAAAGAAAAAAAATATATTTTACAGATACAGGTCTTGCTTGTTACTTAGCAGGATATGTTGATCATATAACTTTAGAAAAAAGTGCTTATAGTGGTGCAATATTTGAAACTTATGTTGTCGGAGAAATAATTAAATCTTTTGTAAATCACGGAAAAAATGCTAGAAAACATCTATATTATTATAGAGATAATAATAGGAATGAAATAGATTTACTTATTAATTATAATAATGTTATTTATCCGATTGAAATTAAAAAAAGTGCTAATCCAGGGAAAGATGCTATTAAAAATTTTGATGTTGTAAATAAATTCGAAACTCAAAATGGTAATGGTATAGTATTATGTATGACAAAGGATATAATAGCATATGATGATAATAATTATATGGTACCAATAGAATATATTTAACTATTGGTATTTTTTTAGTTTGTAGAAAAAATGTCGAAAAATTGCAAAAAAGTCTTGTCAAATGAAAAAAATAAGATGTATAATATTGTGCTAAGAATGAAGGATTTTAGATTTAAGAAAGGAACGATAAAATGAATAAAAATGAAAATAAGTTAGAAACAATTTCAAATTTATTTGAAGGAAAAGAAATAAGAAGTATATGGGATAGTGAAAAGGAAGAATATTTCTTTAGTGTTGTTGATGTTATAAGTGCATTAACAAATGCTAATATTCCAAGAAACTATTGGAGTGATTTAAAAAGGAAATTGAGACAAGAGGGAAGTGAACTGCACGAAAAAATCGTGCAGTTGAGAATGAAAGCGCAAGATGGAAAGTTAAGAGAAACTGATACTTTAGATACTAAAGGAATATTAAGACTTATCGAATCTGTTCCGAGCCCAAAAGCAGAGCCACTTAAGGTTTGGCTCGCTAACTTAGGTAGTGAAAGAATTGATGAAGTATTTGATCCTGAGATTGCAATTAACAGGGCAGTTAGTTATTATCGCCAAAAAGGTTATCCAGATGAATGGATTAAAAAAAGATTAATTGGAATTGTTGATAGATTTAAATTAACTGATATCTGGAAAGAGGGAGGTATTTCTAAACCTGTAGAATATGCACTTCTTACAAATGAAATATATAAAAGTTGGTCAGGAATGAAAGCAAGTGAATATAAAACTTTTAAAGGGTTAAGAAAAGAATCTTTACGAGATAATATGACTGATATTGAAATAGCTCTTACTGATTTAGGAGAAATAGCAGCTCGTGATATAGCAAGAGAAGAACATCCACAAGGCTTGAATGAAAATATGAAAGTTGCTAAACGGGGAGGAAGTGTTGCTAATGCTGCTAGAATTTCCTATGAAGAAGCAACTAAAAAATCAGCTATTTCTAGTAAAAATGCTCTTGAATATAAATATATAGATGAAAATAATTTAATTGAAAATAAGTAATTTTATCAACTGTATGATATTTCGTACAGTTGATTTCAAAATAAAGGTTAAGAAACATTTGCAAGAATATAGAAATAGAAAAAGCAATATATATAATTAGTTTAAAATTTGATTTCTAAAGGTTGGGGATATTATGAAAGTTAATTTAAAGGAGTATGATAATAGAACTAAAATTGACATTTCCAAATATTAAAGGTTTCTCTGTACGAAATTTAAAAAATATGAAAAAATATTATATTGAATGTTCTAAAAGTGAAAAAGTGCAGACATCGTCTGCACAAATTCCTTGGTCACATAATATGCTTATTTTAGACAAGATTGAAGATAATATTCAAAGAGTTTGGTATATGGAACAAACATTAATTAATGGTTGGAGTTATGATGTATTAGCATTTCAAATAAAAAGCAAATTGTATGAAAGGCAAGTTCTTGGAGACAAGCCAAATAATTTTTATGAAACTTTACCTAAACCTCAAAGTGAATTAGCAAAAGATATGATGAAAGATCCTTTTATTCTCAATTTAACTGGATTAAAACAAAACTACATTGAAACTGAATTGGAACAAGATATGGTTGAAAAAATAAAAACTGTATTATTAGAATTAGGGAATGGATTTAGTTTTGTTGGAAACCAATATAAGTTAGAAGTTGGAAAAAAAGAATATTTTATCGATTTATTATTTTATCATACTAAACTTCATTGTTATGTTGTAGTTGAACTTAAAAACAAAAAATTTATACCAGAATATGCAGGAAAAATGAATTATTATTTATCTATATTAGATGATACGTTAAAAACAGAACTAGATAATCCATCTATAGGTATTATACTTGTCAGAAATAAAAATAAATTAAATGTAGAATATGCTTTAAAAGATATACATAAACCAATTGGAGTTAGTTCATATGAATTATCAGAATATTTACCACCTGAAATTTTAAAAGAATTACCAACTGAAGAAGAATTAAATTTACATATTGATTTAGAAAATAATAAATAGAAATGGAGAATTAAAATTATGAAAGAAAAATTAGAAACTATATCAAATTTATTTGAAGGAAAAGAAATTAGAAGTATATGGGATAGTGAAAAGGAAGAATATTTCTTTAGTGTTGTTGATGTTATAAGTGCATTAACTGATAGTAAAGAACCTAGAAAATACTGGTCTGTTTTAAAAAATAGGTTGAAGCAAGAAGGAAGTGAAGTTGTAGTCAGTTGAAAATGCTACTGTTGCTAAAATTTCTTATGAAGTATCTACTAAAAAAATTAACTATTTCTAGTAAGAATGTATTTGGCTATAAATATATTATAGATGAAAATAATTTAATTGATGATAGGTAATTTTATCAGTTATACGATTATTTCGTACAGCTGATTTCTAAAGGCTGGTGATATTATGAAAGTTAATTTAAAGGATTATGATAGAGGTTCCTTTATTAAAATTATAAGAGAATGGACAGGATTAACACAAAAAGAATTTGGTAAAGAGTTAGGAAAAAGTTTAAGAACTATCCAAGAATATGAAGCAGGTACAACTGCCTATAATATAAGAATTTTAGAAAAAATAACTAAAAGATTTAATATCTCTATAACTGCAGAGAAAAATAAGTAATATCGGAATAAATGCACAACAAAATCCGGAAAAGCTGCACAATGAAACTCGGAAAAGTTGCACAATAAACTTGCTTTATGATTAGCTTTATGATATTATAATATTGAAAGAAAGGAAGATTAAAGTGAGTTTAAGAAAAGAAGGTTACCGGGAAAGATTAATTGACAAAGAAATCACAGAGAATTTAAAAATATTTGGAGCAATTTATCTTGAAGGACCAAAATGGTGTGGAAAAACATGGACAGCTTTGAATCATTCTAATAGTGTTACTTATTTAAATAATTCAGAAGATGATTTTAGGGAAAAACATTTAGCTGAAATGGATGTTAATTTAGTTTTAAATCATGAATTTCCTGAAACTATCGATGAATGGCAAGAGGTTCCTGCAATATGGGATGCCGTAAGATTTAAATGTGATCAAGATCAAGAAAAAGGAAAGTATATTTTAACTGGTTCTCTAACTCCTAAAAAAAATCAACCTAGTCATAGTGGAGCAGGTAGAATTTGTAAAATGAAAATGTATACCATGTCTTTATATGAGTCCGGAGATTCAACAGGAGATGTATCTTTACAAGATTTATTTGATAATAAAGTTGAAAATAAAAGAACTAAAAAGATAGAACTTATAAATCTTGCTGAATTAATTGTTCGAGGTGGTTGGCCTGCAGCAGTAAATTTAAGTTGGAATGAAGCTATAAAAATAACTAATAGTTATGTTGAAGCCGTTTTAGATAAAGATATTAATGAAGTTGATGATATTGTTCGAAATAAATCAAAAATGCGAATGTTACTTAAATCTTTAGCAAGAAACGAAACTGCAATTACACCTAATTCAACTTTAGAATCAGATATTTCTTTAGATGATTCAAAAGAAGAAAGAACTATTAGTAGAAATACAGTTGCAGACTATTTAAATGTTTTAGATAGATTACATTTAATTGAAAATCAAGAAACTTTTAGTTATAAGATAAGATCACGAGCTAATATTGGAAAATTACCTAAGAGACATTTTACAGATCCATCTTTAGGATGTGCTATTTTAAATATAACACCTGAAAAATTAATGTATGATTTAAATACTTTTGGACTTTATTTTGAAGCATTATGTGAAAGAGATTTAAGAATATATGCAAGAGCCATAGGGGGAAGACTTTATCATTATCGTGAAAATAAAACAGGTTTAGAAGTTGATGCAATTATAGAAATTTCAGATGGTGAATATGGAGCATTTGAAATAAAACTTGGTTCTAATAAAGAAGAGGAAGCAGCTGCTAGTTTAAAAAGATTTTATGAAGTTGCTGAAGTTAAACCAAAGTTTATGTGTATAATTCTAGGATTATTTGATGCTGTAGTTAAAAGACCAGATGGAATTTATGTAATTCCAATTACGGCTTTAAAACCATAATATAAATAATAATTTGGCAGACGTGTCTGCCAAATTAAAAAAGGAGGAATATTTTATGTTAAATTTAGAAGGAAAAGTTACAATTGTAACAGGAGGAACAAGGGGAATTGGCTTTGAAACAGTTAAAGCATTTTTAGAAAACGGAGCTAAAGTAATTTTATTTGGTTCAAGGAAAGAAACCGTTGATAAATCAGTAAGTGAATTAAAAAAATTAGGTTATGATGTAGATGGGTATTATCCTAATTTAAATGATTTTTCAGAAATAGAAAAAGTCATTAAGGAAATTCATGATAAATATCATCATATAGATATTTTAATTAATAATGCAGGTATGTCTGCTAATAAAAAGATTGAAGAAACAACAAGTGAAGATTTTTCCAAAATTATGGATTTAAATGTTAATGCTATGTTTAATGTAACTAAAGCAGTTGTTCCATTTATGAAAGAGGAAAAAGAAGGAGTAATCTTAAATACAAGTTCTATGGTTAGTATCTATGGACAACCATCAGGAGTTGGATATCCGGCCTCTAAATTTGCAGTAAATGGACTTACTAAGTCTTTGGCACGCGAACTTGCACCATTTAATATCAGAGTAAATGCGGTTGCACCTGGAATAACCAAAACGGATATGGTTGCAAGTTTACCTAAAGAAATGATTGAACCACTTATCAAAACAATTCCTTTAGGAAGAATAGGGGAACCTCGTGATATTGCCAATGCCTTTCTTTTCTTAGCAAGTCCTATGGCAAGTTACATAACAGGAGTTATTTTACAAGTAGATGGAGCAGCTAGAAATTAATATAGAGCGTCTTCGTGAAGACTTAAAAAATTACTTTGGAACCGGAATGCAATATTCACCTTTATTAGTTATGAATTTATGCGAAGTAGAAACTGCTAATCCTTATCAATTAATAGAAATTGCTTAAAAAAATAATTTTGATTTAAATAAATATATTGTTAAAAATTGTATAAAAATTTTAAAATAAACCATTATATAAATGGTGATAAAAATGGAAGAAAATATAAATGCTTTAGATGAAATTCATAAGGGAAGTTGTATGGGGATGGATGCTATTCACTTTATCTTAGAAAAAGTTGAAGATGAAAGTTTTAAAGATATTCTAGAAAAACAATATCAAACTTATCAAGATATCAACAAAGATATAGAAAAAATCTATCCTAAATATAATGAAGGAAAACCCCATTCCACAGGTGCTATGACTAAGGCTATGACCTATTCAGGAATTGAAATGAAAACTATGTCCGACACAAGTAACTCCAAAATAGCTGAATTATTAGTTCAAGGTACTAATATGGGAATAATTGAAGGAAGAAAGATACTTAATCATAAAATGGTTGATGATGAAGTTGAACACTTAATTGATAGATATGTAGGGATGCAAGAAAAATACTTAGAGGTCTTAAAAAAATATCTGTAACTATTCACACCCTAGAAGTTAAAAACGCTTAATACCCTTTATTATACACTAAAAAAAATGTAAAAAAAAGTC
>CANRDV010000077.1 GCA_947629475.1 uncultured Bacilli bacterium | reverse complement strand
GTATCTTTTGTATCTTCAAAATCAGCATAGACTTTTAAATAACCATCAAAAGTTACAACGGAACCAGTTGATTTAAATTTATAGTCATTGTTATCAAGAATAATGGTTGTTGCAAGAGTCTTAGCATCAGCCATTAAACTAGCAAGCGTTCTTTTATAAATTAAGTTATATAATTTATATTCATCATTAGTTAAATATTTTTTTAAACTATCAGGTGTTCTCATGATACTAGTAGGTCTGATACCTTCATGAGCATCTTGAACATTTTCAGTTTTCTTACTCTTTTTAACATAACCAATATAGTTTTTACCAAAATTTTCTTCAATATAATTATAAGTACTTCCAACAAATTCTTCACTTAACCTAATAGAGTCTGTTCGCATATAAGTAATTAATCCGACGGTCTCGGTTCCTATATCAATACCTTCATACATCTTTTGAGCCAAACTCATGGTTTTCTTCGCATTAAAGTTTAACTTAGTTGATGCTTCTTGTTGTAAAGTTGAAGTTGTAAAAGGAAACTTCGATGCTTTATTTTTATTCTTTGACTCAATACTTTCAACTTTAAATTCTTTATCTAATTTTTCTAATATACTATTTACTTCATCAATATTTTTAATTTCAATATCTTTATCTTTATATTTAAATAAATCAGAAGCAAAATCTTGAAACTTTGCTGTGATTGTATAATATTCTTCACTTTTAAATGCTTCTATTTCTCTTTCTCTATCAACAATTAATTTTAAGGCTACACTTTGTACCCTTCCGGCACTTGTTCCACTTGTTTTAGACTGCATTAATTTACTTAATCTAAAACCAATTATTCTATCTAAAAATCTTCTTGTTTCTTGACTTTTTACTAAATTATAGTCAATCTTCCTTGGATTTTCTATTCCTTCTAAAACTTTATCTTTCGTAATTTCATAGAATAATACCCGGTCATATTTATCATCTTTAATTCCAAGGGTATCATATAAATGCCAAGAAATTGCTTCTCCTTCCCGGTCGGGGTCGGTTGCAAGATATACTTTATCTGCTTCCTTAACAAGTTTCTTTAATTCATTTATAACTTTACTTTTTCCTTTAATAGCAACATAATTAGGTTTAAAACCATTTTCTATATCAATTCCAAGTCCATATTTACCTGTCGTTGCTAAATCTCTTATATGTCCTATTGAACTTACTACTTTATATTTACCTCCAAGGTACTTTTCAATTGTTTTACTTTTTGCTGGGGATTCAACTATTACTAAATCCATTTCATCAACCTCCACAGATATTTATACTAATTATTTTCGAAATTGTCAACCTTTATTTTAAATTTTTTGTAAATTCATATAAAGCAATCGCAACAGCATTGTCTAAATTAAGACTATCAATCTTATTTGAATGCTTTATAATAACAGGAGTTCCTACTTCTAAATAACTATCATTTAAACCAGTTGCTTCATTCCCAAATACTAAAGAAAAAACTCTCTCACATTTAATATCTTGTAACTTAACTTTAGCTTTTAACATAAATGGATAAATATTTCTATTATTATATAAAGAATAATAATCATCAAAACTCTCAAAATATTCTATATTAGCATTAAAGATAGCACCCATACTACTTCTTATAACCTTAGGGTCATACACATCAACCCCAGGTTTAATAATTGCAATATTTGAAACATTAAAACCTACACTACTTCTAATAATCGTTCCTAAATTACCCATATTAGATGGATTAACTAAAACAATATGATTACTATCTTTATTAAGCATCATTCTATATTTCTTAAATACTCCAATAACATAACAATTTTCTTTATCTGATAAATTATTAATTACTTTATCACTATAAATAACTTCAATCTTATTCTTATTACAAATATCAATTATCCTTCTATAAGTCTCATTTTCTTCTTGTTTAGAATGAATATAAACTCTTGTTACATACTCAATTTTTTTATTTAATAACTCTAAAGTTAAAGTTGTTCCTAAAGTATAACTTTCTAAATCATTTTTCTTATATTTCTTCATATTTACTCCCGATAATTAATTAAAATTACATCTTCTCCTATTTTAGCAATTTTTTCATATTCTACTTCTATTTTATTAGAACCCCGGAAAAAAGCCCCTTTAAATGGTACAATTATAAATGATAATATTTTTCCAGTTCCAGGGTCTATTTTACAATCAATTACACTTCCAAATTTCTTACCATCAGATATATTAACAACATCTTTGTTTTGAAATTCTGATAAGTTCATATTATCACCTAACTAATAATATGTTTTTTTATTTACTTTATTTCATAATAATCATCAATATTAATATTTAAAGGATTAATTTCACTTTGTTTTTTATACATAGTAAATAAAGTATCTCCAATGTTAACTTTATCTCCAACTAACTTATTTAAAACAATTCCAACTGAGTAATCTATTGTATCTTCTTTATTAATTCTTCCTGCTCCTAAATTACATGATAATTTTCCAATATTTAAAGCATTTATTTTTTTAACTTCTCCAGTCTTAGTAGATTTAACCATTTCAATATTGGTACTTACAACAAGTGAGTTTATATCTCCTCCTTGATTATTAATAAACTCCAAAAATTTCTTAAAAGCATTACCACTATTAATTGCAAATATTACTTCATTTTTGGCTTCTTCAACTGTTATATCTTTAGATACTTTTATCATTTCCGTTGCAATTTTAATAGCAAGGTCAGTTAAGTCTCCTTTTTTACCATGTAAGACATCCATTGCTTCAATTACTTCTAAAGAGTTACCAATATTAGAACCAAGTGGAGTATTCATATCACTTATTTCACAGATTGTTTCTTTACCATAATATTCTCCAATTTTCTCCATTATTTCACGTAACTTTAAAGCATCTTCCATTGTTTCCATTAAAGCACCATTTCCACATTTAATATCAATTAAGATTTTATCCGCACCACCAGCAATTTTCTTAGACATAATACTTGATGCAATTAAAGGAATTGAAGAAGTAGTTCCAGTTACATCCCTTAAAGCATAGATTGCTTTATCCATCGGACATAAGTTAGCAGTTTGCCCAGTTACAGCTAAGCCAATAGTCTTTAAAGCATTAATAAATTCTTCTTCCGTTAAACTAACATTAAATCCTTTTATACTTTCAAGTTTATCAATGGTTCCACCTGTATAACCTAACCCTCTTCCACTCATTTTAGGAACCACTACTCCACAAGCTGCAACAATAGGTCCAACAATTAAAGTTATTTTATCTCCAATCCCTCCAGTAGAATGTTTATCTACTTTAATACCAGGAATACTACTTAAATCAAGAACATCTCCACTTTTAATAAATATATCAACTAAATCAAATGTTTCTCTTTCACTCATTCCATTTATACAAATAGCCATTAATAAAGAAGACATCTGGTAATCTTTAACTACCTCTTTTAAATAACCATTAAATGCATATTCAAGTTCATCCTTATTTAATTCTAATCCAACTCTTTTCTTATTAATAATATCAATTATATTCATAAGTCACCTCTTATCTAATATTATACCTAATTAATTTAACTTATTCAAGAAAAAAATTTTTATTACTTGTAAATTAAAGAAAGCACTTTCATGCCTTCTATTTTCAAAATTCGTGGCTCGCCTAAAGGCGAGTATTATTAATCAGAGTATTTTTGTTATCCTTAATTTCTTTTTTTATCCATGTATCAAGTTTAACTTTTCTCAGATAAAGTGAATGGTGTTGTTGATGTTCCTTCACCTCCTGTAACTTGTATGTCAGATTTCAGATAAAGGACTGGCCGCACGCCATCACAGTATTGCGCACTTAGTCTGTACACAAGCCCAGCGTTAATCCATTCAGCGACACTGCTAGAGTCATTGGAAGAGGGCGACAAGAGCCATTCAGAATCCGTATGATTTGCTTCTTTTTGTAACCAACTTGTATTGGCTGCTGCACTATTATAACTATATAGCATAGTTCCACTCCAATATGTATCACTTGCACTAAATCCATAATCTGAAGGGTACATCAATCCTATTTTTCCTGTCCACGTTGCTGCATGATTTGCCCAGACTCGACATGTACTATTACTTTCTACTTTACTTTCACTATTATTCTCACTTGGGCCTTTATTTTCACTACATCCTGTCACTGCTCTTTCATACTTATATGCTTCTACTACTGTATCTTTCGTATAATTTATCACATCATCTGTCAACGTTCCCAAATACCATTTTGTTTCTTCTATCATTCCCTGGGCTGTACTTGAAAGTGTTTTCAAATACCCATCCTCGGTTCCTAAGGAATTCAACCAGTACATTAATCCTGCTTCTGCCCAGTTATTATTATAATTACTTCCATCATAATCCCAATATGCATTTTGCGATGAACTTTTCCATCTTATTTCATATGTTTTACTTCCTACTGTATACTCTAATGGCATATCTTCTCCTGCTATTGTTGTATCTCTTACTATCTTCATATGTTCTTGTCCATTTTCATCTTTAAAAATTCCCAAGATTCTCCATTTTTCATCATTAAAGGTTACATAATTTTTGACTCCCAAACCTGTGTATCTATATTCTCTTACTTCATCTTCAGGTGATGTTGTTTTCGTATTATCCTCTTTTATTCCTACTATTCCTCCTTCTTGTCCTAAAGTCTCTTTTAATTTTTCTACTCCTGTTTTATCTAATTCTTTCTCTTCAAAGTCTCCATTGACTGTTACTTTAACTGATGCAAACGCGTCATTACTCCAGGTTTCCATATCCATATCAGCTCCAGCTGCTGCATCTCCTGAACCAAGTACCATTTCATCACTTATCCACATATATAACTTATAGGTTATCTTAATATCTGTTCTTGTATTTGCTGCTATTGTATTTACCCAGATTTTTTTGCCTTTTGAAAAATCTGAATATTTTCCTTCTTTTATTACTTCTGTTTCTTCTCCATCTGGTAATTGTTCTGTTAATCTAAACCTTAAAAATTTATCTGGTATTCTTACAGTTCTTCCTTCTGGCTCTTCTCCCCATTTAATTACTATTTCATACCAGATTGGTTTCGTATATGTATTCTTCCCTTCTATTGTAAACTCAAATACTTGACTTGGGTCATATGTATTTGTTGGCATTGCATTTGTTATATTTATTGAAGAAGTTCCTTCTTTATACTTCATATAAATTTCTCCCGCAACCAACTGTTGATTTTGTCCAACCTTAAAATAATTCCATAATGCATAAGTTCCTGATATCGTTAAAGTTAATACTAAAAGTATTGCTCCTAAGATAACCCACTTTCTCTTTTTTAAATATTTGTTAGCCATATTATCATCCTCCTTACTTATTATATGGTCTCACTATTCTAATAATATTATAAGATAAATTAACGGACTTTTCAAGCCCTTTTGGAAAATAATTAAAAGACATAATAAAGATTAGGTATTAATATACTACTTTACTATGTCTTAAACTATTATTTTCTGATAATTTTATATTATGTGATAAAGTTGATAATCCCCCCCCATTATTAACATATTGCTAACTATAATATTTGATACATTATATATATTTTTATTTGTCATGGGAAGTCACATCCTTTCTAACTTATATAAATATATTACCATAAATCCCGAGTTTTACAGTTTAGATTTTAAAAAAAATTCGTTAATCCTTATTCTATAAGGATTTTTTTATGTCAAGTTTTTTACACTTTTACCTTGTGTAATGCTGTGTAATATGTTATAATAGTATATGTAAGGTAGGTGATAACCGCATTCATTAAAGTTATATGAACAGAATTATATTTAACATTTAATATAAAATAATATTTAATACCTTAACTAAAAAATTATAGTTATATAATGTTAATAGAAAAAATTACATCAAAATTATTTTTATGGGTAAATACGAAATTAATATTTATAAAAATATAATGAACTAACAAAATTTAAATAATTGCTTAAGTATTAATTATATTACTATTACATAATAAAATTAAAATTTAAAAAAATCATATATTACATGGTGTTGGTAATTTTATACAATATAATTAATGGTAAAAAATATAGTTTTAATATAAGCATCTTTAATAAATTATTTTTATATCTATGCTTTTACCAACACTGTGCAATTAGGAATTTAATTTTAATTAATATAACTATTTAGTGATTTACTAATTCTATGCAATTAAATGATTCAACTAATTATAAATTTAATTCACTATTGGGGCTATATATCAAAAATTATTTTGTATAAATATGCAAAAAATTAATAAAACTAACCAATATTTTTATAGTTATTACTAGTAGTAAAAATAGTTATGATTCCTATTACTTATTAATTTAATGGGTTTGCAAAAAGTTAAATTTGTCAAAGTCTAAAAATTAAATTTGTTTTTTTACTAATATAATTAAAGATTAATACTAACAAATATGTATACCTTTGTTATTACCCATAAGTTTAATATTTATTATTGAATGTTGTAACCAACTTTAAATGTCAATACTAAAATGTCCAAAAATGGGAATTT
>CANRDV010000076.1 GCA_947629475.1 uncultured Bacilli bacterium | reverse complement strand
CAAAAATAAATTTATCCACAAAAAATGTGGATATTTTTTTAATTTTAGTAGCAATAATTGTTACTTAAAATGTCGAATAAAATTGTCTATATATCTAAACTATCTTCAGTTATACAAAATACAGCATATAAAGGAACTGATTTTATATTATTTTGAAATCCAAAATTTTTTCCAGAAATTCTAATAGCATATTTTGGTTTATATTCCTCAATATAATTATTTAAACTTCTTGCTTTAACGTGATTACCACTTTTTACTTCTATTGGAATAATTAAACCTTTTTTAGATTGTAAAACAAAATCTACCTCACTAGTTCCTGAATTTACCCAATAGTTTAAATTAAGATTATTATATTTAAAACTACTAGCAACATAATTTTCTGTTATCATACCAAACACAGATACATCCAAATTTGGATTATCCTTGATTAAAAAGATTGGCATCTTACTAAGATTTGTAAGTAATCCAACATCATTCATATATAATTTAAATGAATCTATTTCCTCATACATCTTTAAAGGCAATCCTATTTTGGTTTTTACACATTTTATTACTATTCCAGCATTTTCAAGCCAAGCAATAGACTCACCAAATATAGTACTTGTTCCACCCTTTTGAACAACTTTGTATTGAAATTTTTTATTATCTTTAGCAAGTTGATTAGGAATAGAATTAAAAGAAGCAATTATTCTATTTGCCAAACTACTATCTGCATACTTAGAAGTATCATTCCGATAAGTATCGATTATTTTACTCTGAACGTCAAAAGCACTAAGCAAAGAATTAGTATTAATATATTCAAGAACAACTTCCGGCATACCACCAGTTACTAAGTAGTCATAGTATAATTCCATAGCTTTTTCATGGAGTACCTTAGATATTTTCATATTATTTTTATAACATCTTTCTATTTCTTTTGATAACAATTCATTATTAGTATTAATTAAAAATTCATCAAAACTTAAAGGAAAAATTGTTAAACTATCAACTTTACCAACTGGAAAGGAATAATTCTCTCTTTTTATTGAAACTCCAAGCAAAGAACCAGCACCTACAATATGATATTCTCTGGCATCCTCACAGAAATACTTTAAAGATGTTAAAGCTCTTGAATTATTTTGAATTTCATCAAAAATTATTAAAGTTTTATTCTTATCTATTTTTTGATTAAATACTACTTCCAATTTTTTAATTATATAGTAAGGGTCAATATTTTCATTAATTAAATCACTTACTATTTGATTAGTTTCAAAATTAACATAAATAGTATTTTCAAACTCTTTACTCCCAAATTCCTTTAATAAATAAGTTTTACCAACTTGTCTTGCACCATATAATAATAAAGGTTTTCTATTTTCTTTATTTTTCCATTTAATTAAATATTCCATTGCTTTTCTTTTCATATTCATCACTATTCAAATATAACATATAACTTAGAAAAAGTCAATCAAATCATGATTTTTTCTAAGTTATAAAGCATTTTTATAAACATTTAAGAATACTAACATATCTAATAATAATCCAAAGTAAAGTATCATAAACTAAATCTTCTTTAATATCAGATGATAAACAAAAATTCTTAATTGTATCTAATTTAATTGGTAAATCAACACTTCTTTTATTTAAACCTATAACCTTAAATAGCAAATCATTAGCAACCTTATCTCCTTCTTCTAAAATAACATCAAAATCATTTCTTTTACTAGCATAGTAATCAGTTATTTCATCTACTTTTCTTGTTATTAATTGATATTTTTCAATTGTTAGTTTTAATTTTAATTCACTTAGTAACTTATTAATAGTAAATTCTATAACTAAATCTTTAGCATCACTAGGTAACTTATTAATATTATTTATTAAACTATCAAATTCTAAATTTAAAACTTCAATTATCTTTAAAACATTAGTTTCTATTTCTTTAATAAGATTACAACTTAATTCATTAATATTTTTATTCATATTTATTCCCTTTCTTATTTTATTATAACACATTTTAAACGAATAGTGACCGGTTTTATCGTTAAAAATAAAAATGATGGGAAAATTAGGATGGTGGTAAATATGTTAGATAATAATTTGAGGTTTTGTAGAGAAGACCTTGGTATGACTCAAAAGGAATTAGGTTATATATTTGGTGTGTCTGATACAGCAGTTAGAAGTTGGGAGTCTGGTAGAGAAAATATTCCTTTAAGTAAACTTATAAAGTTTTGTAATCTTTATGATTTTTCACTTGATTATGTCTGTGCTTTAAGAAGAGGTAATATCAGTTATGGTAAGTTTGACGCTGATAAAAATACAATTGGTAAAAAGTTAAAAGAAATAAGAACTAGTCTTAACTTAACTCAAGAAAAATTATCAGATGATTGTAAAATTGCTCAGACTACTTATAGTGATTATGAAAGAGGAAGAACTTTGATTACCACGAATAATCTTTATTATATTTGTAAAACTTATAATATCTCAATGGATTATATTGTAGGAAGAAGTAAGAAACGCGAAATAAACTAGGTAAACTAGTTTTTTTAGTATCTAATTGTTTTTCTAGGAAATACTAATAATGGTGATTAATTTGAAAATAAGACTAGGATTTTTAGGTACTCCTTTAACTATTTTAGAACATTTTCATACAATGACTTACTCAAAATATCAAAAGTTAGGACTTCAAGGAAATATGGAACTTGATAAAATAGTTTTAGAAAATTTAAATACTTTTAATAAAGTAATTGATTATAATATTAAAAATAAAGTTACTTTTTATAGAATGACTCATAATATTTTACCTCTTGCAAGTATTAAAGATATTAGTTATGATTATACAAAATATAAAGATAAATGGAAGATGATTGGTGATAAAGTTAAAAAATATAATATAAGGTTAGATGCCCATCCTGACCATTTTCTCGTTTTAAATAGTGAACAAGAAGAAGTAGTACTTAATAGTATTAGAATTTTAGAAAATCATCTTTTAATGTTTCAAATGCTTGGAACAGACTCCAAAGTTATTTTACATGTTGGTTCCCATTTACCTAATAAAGATATTGCTATCAATCGATTTAAAAAAATATTTAATAGTCTTCCTTCTAAATTAAAAAGAATAATTGTTTTAGAAAATGATGATAAAACTTATACTGTAAGTGAAACTTTAAAGTTATGTAATGATTTAAATATTCCAATGGTTCTTGATATTCATCATTTTAATTGTAATCATGAGAAAAATGAAGATATCAAAAAATTATTACCTTTAATTATTAAGACTTGGGATAAGGATAGTTTAAATCCAAAGATGCATTTTTCAAGTCCTAAAAGTCAAAAAGAAAAACGAACTCATAATTTCTATATTGATTATAGTTCGTTTCTTAAATTTATTAATCTTTTAAAAAGTTTAGATACAGATATTGATATTATGTTAGAAAGTAAAGGTAAGGATGAAGCGTTATTTAAATTATTAAGACAACTTAAGTTTTATAAACCTTTTAAAATGAAATATAATGATATTATTTTTGATTAGGTATAATTAAACCTTTATAATATTTCCATGCAAGGACTCTAAATGCTAATTTGCTTATCATTTCTTCACTAACTTCTCCACTATCAAGTAAAGATTTAATCTTGGTTATTGCTGTTTTATAATCGTTTACAATTAAGATATCATTACCAGATAAGATAGCATCTTTAATCATAGTATTTTTATGTTCGGCACTAATTCCTGCCATATCCAAATCATCTGTCATAATAATACCTGTAAATTTTAAATCATTTCTTAATAAATTATGAACTTCTTTAGAAAGAGATGATGGGTTATCTTTATCAAAAGCCTCACTTATATGATGACTCATCATAATTGCTTCGACTCCGGCTTCAACTCCAACTTGAAATGGTAAGATATCATTTTTCATAATTGTATCTTTATCTCTAGAATCTTTACTTTCACCTTGATGAGTATCAGTATTCGCACCATAACCTGGGAAGTGTTTTAAAGTATAAGAAACATTTTTTCCCTTACTAGCATTTATAACCGTTTTAGCAAAGTCAGCTGTTGTTGTAGCACTTTCTCCTAAAGACCTTTGATAAATATAATTATCAGGACTAGTTGAGACATCAACAACTGGGGCTAAGTTAAGATTAATTCCTAAACTCGTTAAAAACTCACTTTTCTTAATTGTATCATTTTTAACTGCATCTAATCCTCCATCTTTATAAACATCTCTTGGTGATTTAAAAGGGGTAGCAATTAGTTTACTATTACTACTTGCTCTGACAATAGTTCCACCTTCTTCATCAGTTGCTATTAAAAGAGGAATCTTTGAATTATTTTGAAAATTATTAATCATGGTAATAACTTCATTTTTATCTTTATCTTCAAAATCCTTAGTATATAAAACATAGCCTCCAAATTTATATTTAATCAAATCATCGATAGCTCCCGTATCTGGTACTCTTGGAAGTATTATCTGACCAATCTTTTCATCTAAACTTAAGCCATTTAAGGTTTCTAAAGCATTTTCATAATACTTACTAAATATTCCTTTATCATTCCAAACATCAGGTAGCTTATTATTAGCCGTTTCTAAAATCTTATAGCCTACTACTTCATTAGTTTGCATAGCTCTAGTCTTATCAAGTTCTCCCTTATACTCAAGTTCAATATTCTCACCTACTGCAACTTCAAGTCCAACTGAATCTGTAACTAAAAAGGTATAAATAACATTATTTTCATCTTGTAAAGTTAACTGTTGTCCTGTAATATCTAATACCGTTGAAGTTAAAAACGAACTTTCAGTCTCTTCCATCATTTCCTTATCAGGTTCTTTCCTATCTTTATAATTCTTTCCTAGTAAAGCAACCATAACTATTAAAATGACAGCCACTACTGATACAACAATTTTTTTATTCATAATCCACTCCTATCACTTCATTATATAAATTAAAGATTAAAAATATGCAAAAGAAAAAGTCTTAATAGACTTTTTACTTTATTATTTTAAAATTATATATTTAGCAGCAAATTTAGGTATAGTTATATAAGCACCTAAAACTGATGTATAAGATTGTACTCCATTCATTGATCCCCACATTTCAACCATATCATCTTCAATTAAATTTAAATCACCATAATAAGTAACATAAATTGTATTGTCGCAATAATATCCATCTAAATAAGTATATTTTGAGCAATCTATACCAACTCTATATTGAGTAAGTCCTATCTTCTGCTCTATTTTACCAAAAAAATAAGCTTTTTTATCTTTATAGTTGTTTGGATTTCTTAATAAATCTTTATAGGAATACTTAGCGCAATTTCGTTTATACAGTGTTTCCTCTACTGAAGATAATTGTAATTCCCACTCATTTTTATATTTATCATAATAGGAATCATTTAATGCTGATATTTTTTCTTTAATTAAATCATATTTCTTTTGATCTAAGTTTTTTTTAACATTAGATATTTCAGAATTTATTAAATTAACATTTTTTTCTTTTTCTTTCATTACTTCGTTATATTTATCTTTAACTTTGGTAATTTCATCAGATAATTCTGGATATTTTTCATAAGCTAATGCACTATTAAGCACTGTATCACAATAGTCATTAGTACAACCATCTAGATTATCTACATATCTCAGTACTTCATCTTTGGTATTTTTTAGTATATCATCATAGGTTTTATCAATTTTTTCTGAATAATCATCTAACCTTTCATTCCAATATTTATTTAATTCTGTAGTATTTATTTCTTTTTTATCATTTTTATTATACTTTTTCATAATATTATCAATATAATCAACTATTTCATCAGTATTATCAAATTTGGTATTTATACTAAAAAGATAATTACTTTTAACTAATATTATATTTGTCATAAGTAAATCATCATACTTATTATAACTTAATCCAGCTGCTGTATTATCAAATTTATCATGTACTAATTTATTTAAAGAAGTGTAAAAATCCTTCTTTTTTGATGCTTCTTCACTAGAATTATATTTTTGAACAGATATTGTAAAATTATCACTTGTTTTATTTACAACATCTTTAACATAAATTAATGATGAAGTAATATATGAATATTTATATATATCATCAGCCTTTCCTTCAACCACTTCAACACCATAATATTCTTTTTCTAACTCCTTAGCAATTTTTTTAGCAATTTTATATGTGTTATCTAAAAAAGCATCACCAATTGAATTAAATAATATTAAACTTCCAACTATTAACAAAGATAGACATATAACAATATTTCTATTCTTTTTATTCTTCAAAAAATCTATAAATAACTCAAACCTCTTAACAAACATACTCACTTTACAACTCCTTTATTTAAAATAATTTTATCATATTAAAGATAATTATACAATATATTTTAAGTCAAAATAAAAAGTCTTAATAGACTTTTTACTTAAATCAATGAACAAAACATGACTAATCTTTTTAAAATATTATAACTTGCTTCTTCTACATCATATTTTATTTCATCATTTATAACTAAGGTAGGAGTTTTTTGTACTTTATATTTTCGTATATTATTTTCATCATTTATTTCAAGTATATCAATATCAAGTTTTTGTTTTCTAGCAATATTTTTTAACACTTTTTTTACTTTCCGTCCCAGGGGACTTTCACTTCCAATTATTTTAATTTCGATTTCACTTCCTCCTTTCATTTAACATTATACTAAACTTATATGTTTTTAAAATGAGAGAATTATGTTTTTTTTGTGAACTTTTTAATCGATATAGAAAGCACTACAACCTAGAACAATTGTATAATCTTGATAATTACTATCAAACTTAATAAATGTATTATCTTGACTACAATCATACTTTAATTCATCAAACTTAGTAACATCAATATTAAAGATTGCTTTTAACTCTTTAATAGTAAATTCTACTTTTGAATTATTTTGAGCGTATTCTTTAACTTCAGCTATATTACCATCTACATAACCTTTAATTAAATTAGTAACTTCTTCTTGTCCTTTAACAATATCCGTTTCATTTTGTTTACTAGAATCAACACCTTCTTCTTTCTTATCTTGTCCTTTAATTAAAAATACAGCAACTACCCCTATAACTAAAATTAAACCAATTATTCCCCCAATAATTAAACTTTTTTTATCTTTCATATCGCACCTCGATTATATTATACTAAATTTATGATATAAAATCTAGTCTAAAATTAAAAATACTTAAAGATATTTGTAACTATTCACACCCTCTCAAAAAATAAAGCACGCTAAAGCACAGCCAATATAATGATTATTGTCTATTTTAA
>CANRDV010000075.1 GCA_947629475.1 uncultured Bacilli bacterium | reverse complement strand
AGATTATATATGTGGATATCAAATGATGCTAAGATAGGAAATATGGAAGGAGCAGATTATACAGCCGAAGTTTGGAATAACAATGTCTTTGCATCCGTTAAAGTTGGAGTAAATGGAGACTTTAATGAAAAAGAATTAACGGAAGACTATTTTATTTTAAATGCTAAAAATGAATCAGGAGTTCCATATGATTTAAATACACCAGTTCAAAGTAATGAAGATATAACTTTAACTTTAGCATCTAAAAGAGAAGTTACAAAGTTTGTAGTAGAGAAATCGGACCAAAATCCAATAGCAACAATGAGTTTAGAAGAACCAACAGATTATACTGCTTCTTATAATGAAGCAACAAGAGCTTGGGAAGCAACAATAACTTTAGATGAAACAGGTATCTATGATTATTATGCAGTATATCCAAATGATAAAGGACAATCAAAAACATATAGTTTTACTTTATTATTTAATCCAGATAGATTTGTAAAAGTAGAAAAGCCAACAAGTGCACTTTGTAAACAAAATTTAATTTATAATGGAGAACTTCAAGACTTAGTAGAAAATACAGCACCAGAGGGGTATACATTTGAAGAATATGAACAACAAAAAGATGTAAATACTTATGAAATAACAGCTAAGTTAAAAGATACTAATAAATTTAAATGGTCTGACTCAACGACTAATGATATAACTTTCAGTTGTACAATTGAACCAAAAGAAATAATTATAACTCCAAAAAGTGGTCAAAAGAAAGAATATAATGCAACTGAACCAGATTTAACTTATGATTATACTGGACAAGTAACAAATGAAACTCCATCTTTTACAGGAAAATTAGAAAGAGAAAATGGAGAAGAAATAGGAACATATCCAATCAACTTAGGAACCTTAGAATTAGTTGATAAAGAACCATTTAAAAAGAATAATTATAAATTGAAATTATCAGAACAAACTGTTAATTTTGAAATAACAAAAATAGCATTAACTTTAACGATGAGTGCTAAAGGAGCAAATGCTATAAAAAATTCAACAGGAATATATACAGTAGAAGCAAATGCTAAGGGTAATTTCACAATTTCATCAGAATCTGAAACTTATGCAACTGTAACTTCAAGTGAAACAAGTAATTCTAGTAAAGCAACTTTTAATATAACAGCAAAAAGTACTGCTGGAAGTACGAATATAAAAATATTATTTACTCCAACAGAAGGCATCTCAAATTATACTGAATCAACAATAACTGAAACATTCCCAGTAAATGTAATATCATCAGGAACAGCTTCAACAGTAATTAAAGCAACTTTAGGAAAACCAGGAGGAGTAATAGGAGTAACAAGCAATAATGAGGCAACAACAAGTTCAAGTAGTAGTATAAGAGATTATAGATATTCCGGTTTAGGAGTAGGAAATTATGTAAAATTTAATGATGAACTATGGAGAATAATTGGAATAGTAGATGGAAATGTAAAGATAGTAAGAGATACAACAATAGCAGGAGATGATATGCCACTTGAATATACAGTAGGAAGTAAAACATATAAAATCAGATACAGTTCAAGTGAATATGCATACTGGGATTATAATACTACTGACTATGATTATGATAATAACTGGGGAGATGCAGGATTAATGAATTGGCTAAATTCAAAAGGAACAACAAATGGATATTTAAAAACTTTATCAAGTACAGCTCAAAATATGATATTGTCATCAACATATAAATTGGGAAATGTAAAATTTGGTTCAACAATAAAAGATTTGTATGCTCAAGAAAGAGGAAGTACAAGTTGTAGTGGTAGTTGTAATGGCGGAGATGTTTGGAGTGGCAATAGCGCCAGTTGGCTTGGAAGTATAGCATTGATGTACCCAAGTGATTATGGATTTAGCACAGAAAGTACAGCCTGGGGGTTAGCAAGTAATTCTAGTAGTAATTTTACAACAAGTTGGCTTTATAAAGAATCCAACCATTCGTCTCACGAATGGTTCTTGTCGCCCTCCTCCGGCAGCACTCTCAATGTTGCTCACTGGATTAGTTCGGGCATTGTGTACTACAGCCCCACGGATGGCAACCTCGGCGTCCGCCCAAGTCTTAATCTAAAATCCACTATTAGCATCACAAAAGGTACAGGAAACGAATTATCTCCTTATGAGCTAGGATAGAAGGGAAGGTTCCTCGTTGGTGGGTATTTATTAACTGACAGTTTTATGCAAATTTAATGATATCAAGAGTTTGTCAAGACTAGTTTGTAAATTAAAAGAAAGAATAGTTAGAAAAAAATCTGACTATTTTTTTGTCAATTTCATTAAAATTACAAAAAAGTATGATATACTATTCTAGTATGGAGGTTGATATAATGTATGATGTTATAATTGTGGGAGCAGGACCTGCAGGATTGTTCACTGCTTATGAACTTGTTAATAAACAAAAAGATATTAAAGTCTTGTTAATTGACCAAGGTAAGTTTGCAGAACACAGAGTATGTTCAATGAATAAATATGGAACTAAATGTTTAAACTGTAAACCATGTCAAATATTATCAGGATATGGAGGAGCAGGGACATTTTCGGATGGAAAATTAAACTTTGTTCCCAAACTTGGTAAAAGTGACTTATATAAATATATGAGTAGAGATGAGGCTGAAGAATTACTTCTTGATACAGAAAAGATATTTAATGAATTTGGAATGGATTCCGATATCTATCCAACAAATATGGATGAAGCTTTAAAAATCAAAAAAGAAGTTAGTAAACAAGGAGCTAATTTATTAATCATTAAACAAAAACACTTAGGAAGTGATAAATTACCAGGTTATATTACAAACTTTACTAATTATTTAAGAGATAAAGGTGTAACTTTACTTGAAAGCTGTGAAGTTCTTGATATTCAAAATGAAAAAGATAAAATAATAGTTAATTGTAAAGAAAAGAAAAAGAGTACTACTTATGAGGGAAGATATGTAGTTGTTGCACCTGGTAGAACCGGAGCTAAATGGATTCAAGAACTTGCTGATAAATACAAAATACCATATCTTTCTCAAAGTATTGAAATTGGAGTAAGGGTTGAAGTTCGAAAAGAACTACTTGAAGACTTATGTAATGTTATCTATGACCCATCAATATTTATTAAAACAAAAACTTATGGAGATGAAATTAGAACATTCTGTACAAATCCTGGTGGATATGTAACTAAAGAAAACTATTATGGTTATATCTGTGTAAATGGACATGCATTAAAAGAAACAAAATCAAATAACTCAAACTTTGCTTTTATTAGTAAAGTTAACTTAACTGAACCAGTTACCAATACCCGTGAATATGGTGAATCAATTGCAAGAATTGCGAATGTCTTAGGAGACTCTAAGCCAATTATTCAAACTTTAGGTGACTTAAAGAAATTCAGGAGAACCAGAATGAGTAGACTTGAAAAACAATTTATCTCGCCAACTCTAAAGGATTGTGTTCCAGGAGACCTAGCTTTAGTCATGCCTCATCGAATAATTACCAACATCCTAGATGGACTTGAAGCCCTTGATAAAATAATTCCTGGTGTTAATAACGACGAAACCTTGTTATATGGACCAGAGATAAAATTCTTTAGTAATGAAATAGAAACAGATAACAAATTTAAAGCCAATAACATGAATATGTATTTCATTGGAGATGGAGCCGGAAAAGCCGGAAACATTGTAATTGCAGCAGCAACGGGGTTAGTTGCAAGTCGGGATATTTTAGAAAGAATTAAGAAAAAGAAAAAAGTTGTCAATTAAAAATGTAAAAATGTAAAAAAAATTAAGTATTCTTCTAAAAATGTGGTATCATATATAATAGAGGAAGAGTATATGAGAACAAAAAGAAGAAGAAAATTAAAAATAAGAAATTGGTTAATATGTATTGTTTTATTATTAGTTATTATCTTTGGTTTAAAAAATATAAGTTTTGGTTTACCATTTAATTCTAAAAATACAGGTTATTTAGCAGCAACTGCTCCTAAAGTTTTATCCTATAAATTAGAAAAAAAAGATGATAAAGAAGAATTAAAACCATCTGATAACCTAATAAGAGGTAAAAAAATAACTTATTATCCTAAAGAAACTTATAAGAAAGATTCTAAAACATATATAAAAATAGAATATGATTCTAAAACTTATTATGTTTTACAAGATAATATTAAAGACAATTTAAAAGATGTTGTTCTAGAAAAAAATTTATATGTAAGAACTTCTAATAATATTCTTAAAACTTTAGATGGAAGTTTAGGTACTTTAGTTAATAAAGGAGACAAAATGGTTATTAAAGGTTATAATAAACTTCTTGATAATGGTTATGTCGATTATTATAAAGTGCAAGTTGGTTCAGAAGAGGGCTATTACTATGGAGAATATTTAGTAGAAACAGAAGAAGAAGCCAAGAAAAACTATGATGAAGAAGGAATTTATAAAATCCATTTAGCAAGAGTAGGAAAACTTGGAGGAGGAAGTGCTGGAAACTTAGATTATTATCCGGTTACAAAGCCAAACTTTAAAGATAACAAAATGCCAGATGAAGTATATGCCTTATATATAAATGGTTCAAGTGGAATTAAAAAGAATATTGATGCTTACATAGAATACGCTAAGACAACCAAGATAAACGCTTTTGTTGTTGATATTAAAGATAATACCGTTCCATCTTATAAAAGTGAAGTTTATAAAGAACTATCACCAACTAACTATAAATATGCTAACAATAGTGTTGAAGATTATAAAGAAGCAATTAAAAAAATTAAAGATAATGGTTTTTATGCAATTGGAAGAATTACAACCTTTAAAGATGACTATTATGCTTTAGATAATAAAGATGATGCCATTGGTAAAAAAAGTGGAGGATTACTTCAACAAGGTGGTTCTTATTGGCCAAGTCCTTTTAAACGAGGAGTTTGGGAATTTACAATTAAACTAGCCAAAGAAGCCGTTAGTTTATTTGGATTTAATGAAATTCAATTTGACTATGTAAGATTTCCAGATAGATTAACAAATGTTGAAAATACCATCGATTATAAAAATACCTATAATGAAGAAAAAGCTCAAGCAATTCAAAGATTTTTAATGTATGCAACCCATCAATTACACGAAATGGGAGTTTACGTGTCAGCTGATGTGTTTGGAGAATCATCTTGGGGTTATGTCACAGCCTATGGTCAATACTTTCCAGCTATCAGTAATGTTGTTGATGCAATAAGTGCCATGCCATACACTGACCACTTTGAGAGAATTGCCAGCAATTGGGAAAAACCATATGATACAATGCTAAAATGGGGTAAAACGGCAGCTGAACGTCAAACCGAAATAAAAACCCCGGCTGTTGCTAGAACTTGGATAACTGCTTATGATACACCTTACTGGAAACCATATGTAACCTATGATGGAACAATGCTATCTAAACAAATTCAAGCTTTATATGAAGTAGGTTTAAATGGAGGATACATGACCTGGAACAGTAAAAGTGATTTAGCAAAATACAAAACCCAATTTAGTGCATTTAATAAGGAGTATAAGAAATGATAAAATTAGAAAATAATAACTATGAAATAATTGAAAATCAAAATGATTGTTTAAACAAAGAAGAATTAGAAAGTAAATATACTGATTACTTTGAACCCTTTGATTATATCTTAGGAGACTATTCCTATAACAAATTAAGATTAAAAGGTTTCTGTGATAAAAATAATCAAAGATTTAGTAAAATAAATGATATTAGTACGAAAGATAATTATTTAAAAGAAAGATGTGCTTATCATTGTAATTACTTTTTAATAAAGAAAGTTAAAGATAAAGTTGTAAATAAATAAAGAAAATGTGTCAAATAAACTCATATTTTCTTTTTTTATGTTGAATAATTACCAAAAATCGTTTATACTTATGATAGGGTAGGGATATTATAAAGAATAAAAAGTAGGTGAGACTATGAATTTAGATTTTATAAATAAAAAGACTAAAATGATTATAGCAAGTACATTATCAATATTAGGTGTTATTCTAATAGTAATAGGTTTTAATATTTCTAAAACTACTAACTTTATTTCTTCAAATAATACAAGTTATCAAGATAATAATAAAAAAATAGAGAAAATTAAAGAAGATAATAAATCAGAAATTATAGATAATAATGAAGAAGAAAACTTTGATACTTCAAAAGAAAAAGAAGACGAAACAACTATTGAAGATGTAGACGAAACAACTAATGTTGATACTTTAAAAGATGAACCTATAGAAGAAGATAATAATGATAATAAAACTGAAATAACTGATATTAAAAATACCTTAACAATTTATAAAGATGATGATAATTATTGTAAAGCAGAAAGTGATACTTGTAATACAATAGCCGATACCATTGAAACCGATAGTAATGATGCTAAAATTTTAGAATTTTCAAAAGATAATAACTATATGCTTTATAAAGATAATACTCTAAAAATATATAATACTAATACTAAAGAAATTAATAAAATAAATTTAGAGAATACCGATGAAGAAACTTATAAATTTATTACTGATAAAGATACAACAATGGGTTTAATTTATAAAGACAAAGATACTGATTATATGGGATATTATAATATTCTTGAATCTAAAAAAATGTATGAAAATAAATATTCAACTATTGATACAACAGATTATGAAGACTATTTAATTGCATCTTTAAAAGAAGAAGAAAAAGTAAACTATTCTTTAATAAAAACTAATGAAGAACAAGTAGAACTAACTGATAAAACCAATAATTCATGTGAATTAAACTTTAAAATTTATACTAATAATAATTCTAAAATATTTATAGAATATAGTACTTGTCCAGAAGAAGGGATAAAAAGGATTTATTCTAATTCCAAAAAAATACTTGCTAGTAATCTTCAAAGTAAAGACTATTATTCAATTTATGATGGAAATATATATATAAATGATAATAATGATGTTAAAAAATATGATTTTGAAGGAAATATCATTGATAATAAAAAAATTAGTGAATTTAAACAATTAATTAGAAATAATATAATATATGTTGAAAATAATAATTTATTCTTATATGATATGAATACTAAAGAAAATATTAAATTTGGAGAATGGGATAGTAATAATATTTATCAAGGTAATGATTCTGAAATTGCATCAGGTTATAAAAATACTAAAAAATTAGATGCAATTAATAAAATTATAAATGATAAAGTAACAGATGAAGGAATTTATTTAGTAATTAAATATAAGAATCAAGATAAAGATGGTAATTTTGGAATAATTTATTTTTATAATAGAGATAAAGGAGTTAGAGTCTATAATATAATAAAAAAAAATCGTTATTTGCATAGTTCGGCTAATAGGTGTATAATATAAACATAATTGTGCATTGATGAGTGACAGCAAAGTT
>CANRDV010000074.1 GCA_947629475.1 uncultured Bacilli bacterium | reverse complement strand
AACTCTATTTGTGATATAGTTATCTTACCAAGCAGAAATTCTTGGTAATGGAGGATGAAATGAAAGATTTAAAAAAAGAAAAAGAATTATTAATAAAACAATTATCAGATGAATATTTAAGAATTTATAATACAGAAATTCCTCAAGTAAGAGGAGATAGATTTTTTTGGTATTTATTTAATGAGGCATATATACCAATTATTGAATGGATAATATCTAAAGTATTAAAAGAGCCAATTGAAGAAGTTAGAAAAAATAAAGTAGAAGTTGTAAATGCAAGACTTCCCCTTTTACATAAAAAAGATAAAGGGAAGTATACTGACTTATTACTTAGATATAAAGGTGATAGATATTTATTTGAGTTAAATAATAAGTTTAATGGAATAGGAACAAGATTTCTTGTTTATGGTTCCAATCAAATAGTAAGTGACCATATAAGTAAAGAAAATACTACCTTAGAAAATGATTTAGGATTAACTGATGAAGTAACTTATGAAAATCCATCAAGAATAACAATTTATAATTTAAATTGGCATTCAAATAAAAATAAGGCTAGAAAGTTAAAACCTAAAAGTAAATCATTTTTAGATTATAACGAATATAATCCGGAAGATAAATTAGTAACAAATTATTACATAAATCTTGACTATTATGAAGATTTAAGTTATAATGAAGTAAAAGAAGAAGAAAAGTTTTTCAAATTATTAACATTTAAAACTATGAAAGAGTTAGAGGCAGCAGTAGATACTGATAAAGATTTAAAATGTTATTTAGATAGGTTTAAAATGTTTTTATGTAGTGAAGAATTGGAGGTATATATGTTAGAAAATTTTGATGCTTATTTTAAAAATTGTGATGAAATCTTTGGCTGGGTAATGCGAGGAAGAGAAGAAGGCTATGACTTAGGTCAAAAGAATGGCTATGATTTAGGTCAAAAGAAAGGTAGCGTTGCTAAAGAACAAGAAATAGTCATGAATATGGTTGATAATAATATGACATTAGATGTTATATCTAAAGCAACTAAGCTAACTAAAGAAGAAATAAAAAAGATAATCAAAACAAATAAAGCAAAAATTGCTTAATAGACTAATTATCTTTTTCTTTTATCTATAATTTAAATAAGAATTAATAATTACAATTCGACATAAAATTAAATGGAGGTTGCAATGAATAATAAAGGATTAAGTCAGGAAGAAGTATTAATAAGTCGAAAGAAAAATGGCGAAAATATAATTGAAGTTCATAAAAAAAATAAATTTTTATCTTTATTAATAGAATCTTTAGGAGACCCTATTATAAAAATTTTATTAATTGCACTTGCTATAAAGATAGTTTTTTTATTTCAAGATTTTGATTTCTATGAAACAATAGGAATTTTTATTGCTGTATTTTTAGCAACTTTTATTTCTACTATATCTGAATATGGAAGTGAAAAAGCTTTTGAAAAGTTAGGAGAAGAAGCATCTCAAATAAAGGTTAGAGTTTTAAGAGATAATGCTTTAAATGAAGTAAATATAAGTGAAGTTGTAGTAGATGATATAGTATTATTAGAAATGGGAGATAAAATTCCTGCTGATGGATTTTTAATTGAAGGTAATATAACAGTAGATGAATCTCTTTTAAATGGAGAACCAAAAGAAAGTAAAAAAACTCCTTATGTATCTGGTCAAAAAACTGAAAGAAATAGTTTATATCGTGGTACAACTGTTTATTCTGGAGTTGGAAAAATGAAAGTAAGTGAAGTAGGTAAAAATACTTTATATGGAAAACTAGCTTTAGAATTACATGAAAATGAACCAACTAGTCCTCTTAAAAGTAGATTAACAGACCTTGCAAAGGTCATAAGTAGAATTGGTTATTTCGGAGCAGTTCTAGTTACGATAGCATACTTATTTTCAAAAATAGTAATTGCTAATAACTATGATTTTTCATTAATTAAAGATACAATTACTAATTTTCCTTTAATGATGAATTACTTAATTTATGCTTTAACCTTAAGTGTAACAATCATTGTTGTAGCAGTACCAGATGATTGTTTTTCTTTATGATAATAAATGACGAGAAATACGACATTTTCAAAACCTTGATATATTAATATATATTGTAATAAAGTCCATTTTTTGGTAATTTTTTTAATCCAAAAGTCTAAAAATCTGATATAATTATATGTAAGGAGTGTTGTGTAGTATGGATAATAAAAAGATTGGAAAGTTTTTAGCTGAGTTAAGAAAAGAAAAAGGTGTAACTCAAGAACAAGTTGGCTTTGTAGTTATGACATCAAGAGAAAATATTTCAAAGTGGGAACGTGGTATTAATATGCCAACGCCTGATAGTTTAATGTTACTAAGTAAATATTATGGAGTAACTGTAAATGAGATTCTTCTAGGTGAAAGAAAGACAGAAGAAAATAAAGAACAAATTGAAAATGTTTCAGTTGAAGTAATAAAAGCTGGAAATAAGAGAGTAAGAACTGTCTTTAAAAGTTTTATCATCATAATAACCTTTATGGTAGTAAGTTTTTTAGCTTATTATTTTGTAAATACTTATAATACTATTAAAGTATATAAAGTAGCAGCAGTTAGCGATAATTTTTACATTCGAGATGGATTAGCAATTTTTTCAAAAGGTAAAAGTTATCTTAGAATAGGAACGATTGAACCAAAAACAGATATAGATTATGATAGTTTCGAAATTTTTATTAAGGATAAAGAAGGTGAGCAAGTAGCGTTTATTTCAGATGATGATAATTATACATTAATATCAAATAATGACTATAAAGAAAGTTATTCTTATGATAATTTAAAGAAAATAGAAAAAGATACTTATATAAGAATTAAGTATAATGATAAAGAAGATGTTATAAAATTAAACTTTCAAAGAGATATGACTAATAATTTATTTGTAGATAAAAGTGAAAAGGATATTATTATTGATAAAAAGGTAGAAGATTATAGTGAAGATATTGTTCAAAAATTAGAAAGTTATGTTAAGAAAAATTGGCAATACAATGAAGAAAAATATGAATACATTTATGAAAATAGTGAATATCAAATTTCCTATTATTCAAATTCTAATGTATTGAGAGTAAAAGAATTTCAAAGATTGAATATAAATGTTATAGAGTTTAATTTACTTAGAAAGACATTATTTTATTCAGAAGAAAAAAATAATGTATTAGAAGAAAAATATCGTTATGATTTTGATTCTAAAAAATGTTTAAGTGGTGAATGTAATATTGAACAAATAAATTATTATTTAGATAATTTTTTATATAAATACACTAAATGAGAGATATTATTATCTCTTTTTTTAGTGTTATTTTTGCACGGGCTTCTAAAGTCCTTTACTAAATACGACAAAAATTTTATACTTGAGTTGTAGAAAGGAGAGAGTGATGAAAAAGATATTATTTACTTTATTATTTATGATGCTTGTTATTGCCAATGTTAATGCTAAAGAAGTATATTATACAAATGGAACAGTTGAATTAACAGAAAGGGAATATAACTATGTTAAAGAATTTTATGGTGAAGAATATTTAAAAAATATGACTCTAGAAAATTATAAATGGTTATCTGAACTTGATGTTAATAATATTGATTATAAAATTAAGTTTGCAAAAGTTCCTGATGCTTCTGTTAATGGAGGATTTGTCAGCACTAATGCTAAAAGTTTAGGAATTTCTGGAGGATGCGATACTAATTATTGCACGGTTACAGTTTTGGCAAAATGGTTAGGAAATCCTACTGTTCGTAGTTGGGATGTTATGGGTGCTTTCTTCTATGGAACATCACTATATAATAAAAATATTGTTACATCTATAACTAGTTCTAACGGAACGACATATCCTTCTAATCTTAAATTTCTTAGTAATGGCTTTGGTGATTCGTTTAAATTACCATCCGGAACTAGCATTATAATTGAACAAAGATATTATGCTAAACCAGGTGGAACAGTATTTGCAAGTTATCAACATGCTATGAGTACATCTACTTTAGCAAAAAGTCAATCTTATACAATTGGTGTAACTGGTTATGGTGGCGTATTTATCTTTAATGGTTCTGCTGTAGGTGTATATGATGGTATGGTTGGCGTAGATATGGACCTATAAAATAACTTAAATTAGTTTAAACCAAAATAAAGATAAAGTGTTGTATTTCTTTATTTTAGACAACTTAGGTTATCACTTTATCTTTTTATTTTGTTTAAAAATATAGAAAGGAAAGGGGTGTGAATAATGAATTACGTTTTTGAAGAGTTTGTAATAACTGAAGAAGCTAGTGTTGATAGAAAGGTACCAGAAAGTGAATTACCTTTATATAATGTTAGAGGAAAAGAAGTTTGTTAGAATTAATTTCTATTCTAAGTAATACATTTTAATGGTGATACTATTGAAAAGTTATTATTTAGAAAGAGTGTCTTATGAATAATTTATATAAAGTAGGACTTTATATTAGATTATCTAAAGAAGATGAAAAATGTGGGGAAAGTGAAAGTATCACTAATCAAAAAAGTTTATTATTAAGGTTTGTCATGGAAAACTGCTATGCACAATATTCGTTTTTCGTAGATGATGGCTACTCTGGAACTAACTTCGACAGACCTGCATTTAAACAAATGATTAGTGATATTGAAGCTGGACGAATTAATATGGTTGTAACCAAAGATTTATCCAGACTAGGGAGGGATTATATTGGCTGTGGAGAATATCTTGAAAAATATTTTCCTGAGCACAATGTAAGGTATATTGCTTTAACGGATAATATCGACACTACTCTTGATTCATGTAATAATGATATTGTTCCGTTTAAAGCAATTATGAATGATTATTATGCTAAGGATATTTCCAAAAAAATTAAAACAGCTTTGATAACAAAACAAAAAGATGGAAAATGGGTTGGTGGTTGTCCACCCCTTGGCTATATGATTGCTAAAGATAATAAAAATAAGTTAGTTATAAATCCTAATGAATATTGGATAATTAGAAAAATTTTTAAACTTGCTTTAAAAGGTAATACTACTTATCAAATAAAAGAATATTTAAATAAAGAAAAAATTCCAACTTCAAGTATTATAAGAGGTATTAGAGGAAATAGTAAGATGGCTAGTCTTGGAATTTGGAATACCAAAACAATATTAAATATTTTAACTAATAGAATTTATACTGGTGATTTAGTTCAACATAAAAGACAAAAACTTAATTATAAAGTAAAAAAAATAGTACCAGTTTTAAAAGATAACTGGATAATTGTTCCTGATACCCATGATGCGATTATTGATAAGGAAGATTTTATAAAAGTAGAAGAATTATTAAATAAAAATAAAAGAATTAAAAATAAAAATGTAAAAAGATTATTAGATGGACTCTTATATTGTTATGAATGTAAACATCGACTTAGTATTTGTAGTCCTCGTAAGAAAGATAATAAAACTTATTTAGTTTGTAATTATTATCGAATGTATTCTAAAAATAAAGTATGTACTTCTCATGCTTTTAATTATGATATATTAGAACGAGAAATAATAAAATTAATTAAAGATAAGATTAATAAATTAGATATAAATAAGATTAAATTAGAGATAACTAAGTATTTGGATACAAAAGATAATACTAATATTAAAAAAATAGAAATAGAAAAAAATAAAAAAATTAATTATTTAGATAAGATGTATTTAGATAAACTTGATAATAAAATAGATTCTGATATGTATGAAAGAATTAGTAATAATATTAAATTAGAAATTAAAGAGATAGATGAAATTCTAGAACTTAAGATAGATAATAATCAAAATATTGAAGATAAAATAAATATGTATTTAGATAAAATTGATAGAGAGTTAATAATAAGACTTATAGATAGAATAGAAATAAGTAAAGATAAAGATATTTTTATTTATTATAATTTTTGTAATCATTAAAAGTTGCAACCAGAAGGTTTACCTATGATGATAACTTTAGTACTTTCTAGTAATATGAAAAGAATGCTTAAGAATAATGTTTTAGTAAGAAAGTTGGTTGGTATTGAAACAGCTGGGAATATTAATGTTTTATTAACTGATAAAACTGGTACTTTAACAAAAGGTAAACTAGAAGTAATTAATATTTTAAATGGTAATTTAGATAATTTAGTTAAAAATGATATTCTAAAAGATAAGTTTTATTTTAATGCTTTATATTATAATACTGATAGTAGTTTTGATAATAAAATGAATGTTGTTGGAGGAAATTCCACAGATAGGTCAATTCTTAAATATTTAAATTATGATATTAAAATTAAAATGAATATTATTAATCAAAAACATTTTGATAGTAATAATAAATATAGTAGTGTTACATTAAGTGATAATATTACTTATTTTAAAGGAGCAAGTGAAGTATTATTAAATAAATGTAGTAAATATTTAAAAAATAATAGAGAATATAAATTAGATAATTTTGATAGAATTAATAAAGAAATAGCTAAAGCAACTTCAAAAGGGATAAGAGTTATTATGATGGCTTATAAAAGGGGAGATAGTAATTTAAATGATTTAGTTTTTATGGGATTAATTTATTTAAAAGATGAACTTAGAGAAGAAGCAATTGAAGGAATTAATTTAATTAAAAAAGCTGGAGTTAAAGTTATTATGATAACTGGTGATAGTAAAGAGACAGCTCTTTCAATAGCCAAAGAAGTTGGCATTGTTAATAGTGATACGGATATTGCTTTAACAAGTACTGAGATGCGAAAAATGAATGATGTTACTTTAAAAAGTAAGTTAGCAAATATAAAAGTAATAGCAAGAGCTTTACCAGATGATAAGAGTAGGTTAGTAAGAGTTATTGAGGAAGCTGATTTAATTGTTGGAATGACGGGAGATGGGGTTAATGATGCTCCGGCTTTAAAGAAAGCTAATGTAGGTTTTGCTATGGGAAGTGGAACAGAAGTTAGTAAGGAAGCCGCAGATATTGTCATACTTGATAACAATATTTTATCAATTAGTAAAGCAATTCTTTATGGAAGAACAATCTTTAAAAGTATTAGAAAATTTATTATTTATCAATTAAGTGTTAATATCTGTGCAGTTTTATTATCCATAATTGGACCTTTTATTGGTTATCCTTCTCCGATTACAATTGTTCAAATGTTATGGCTTAATATGATAATGGATACATTTGCAGCTCTTGCTTTCTCATTTGAACCACCATTATTAGAATATATGGAAGAAGAACCCAAAAAAACAAATGAACCAATTATTAATAGTTATATGTATAATGAAATTGCAACAACTTCGATTTATTCTGCAACCTTATGTATTCTTTTCTTAAAATTACCAATTGTAAGAACAATCTTTAGAATTGGAGATAATAATAAATATTTAATGACTGCTTATTTTGCCCTTTTTATCTTTATTGGAATATTTAATTCTTTTAATGCTAGAACTTATCGAATTAATATATTTTCTAATATTTTAAAAAATAAAATTTTCTTAATAGTAATAACTTTTATTATAACAGTTCAAATTTATTTAATTTATTTTGGAGGAGATTTATTTCAAACTTATGGATTAACTCCTAAAGAACTTATTCTTATTATTTTAATTGCTTTAACAGTTTTTCCTATTGATTTTTTAAGAAAAATTATTTTAAAGAAAAAAAATTTAAAAAGAATGGTTTAAGTATTTAAAAAAAATAAAAAAAATGATATATCCCGAGTTTGACAGTTAATTGTTATAAAAAACTTCGTTTTCCCCAATAGTATCAAGGGATTACGAAGTTTTTGAATC
>CANRDV010000073.1 GCA_947629475.1 uncultured Bacilli bacterium | reverse complement strand
AAATATAATTTAATAAAGTGCTTTTTCCTACCTGTCTTGGTCCAGTTATCATAATAACCAAATATTTATCAATCATGGAACTTAGTTTTTCCTCTATTGTTCTTGAAATATATTTCATTTAACATCACCTAAGATAATAATAACATATTAAATTAATTTTGTCAACATTTTCGGAGTTCAATTCCGAATTTGTATAATAGTTTATTTTTTTCTAGTAACCATTATATATATCCACTCAAATTAATTAATTTATCATAAACTACTTTGTAAATGGAGGATATATATGCAAGATAATATATTAGCTATTAAAAATTTAAAAAAGATTTATCATGACATGAATGGTGAAACTTTAGCAATTGATAATTTAAGTATAGATATTAAAGATAAAGAAATAGTTGCTTTTGTTGGTCCTTCTGGATGTGGTAAATCAACACTTCTAGGAATTCTTGCTGGACTAGAAGAAAAAAGTGATGGTCAAGTAATCTTTAATGGAAGAAAGAAACTTGGGTATATGTTACAAACTGATAGTTTAATGCCTTGGCGAACTATTTTAGAAAATGCTTTAATAGGTCTTGAAATATCTAAAACAAAAACTAAAGAAAACATTGATAAAGTTAATAACATGCTTGATAAATATGGACTTCATGATTTTAAAGATAAATATCCTAACAATCTATCTGGGGGAATGCGCCAAAGAGTTGTTTGAATGCAGTATGGACACTTTTTTAAAAATTCCATTTAATTTGAATGTCTCTTTCATTAGTTTCATTGTTTAACTTTCCAATATAAATCTTATCAATAAATTCATCGACAATGATTTTGTTTAACTTTGTAAGTTTTTGGTATTTACTAAAAATCTTATCATTATTTTTTAAACTTTCTTCTTTAGACTTATAATATTCAATTTCATCATTAATTGATTCTATTTGTTTATTATACATAACTTCATTTTTATTATAATCTTCTAATAAACTTTTAAATTGTTCTGTTGAAATAATATCATTTACTTTATCTTCATAAAGACATTTTAAATAATTTCTTGTTTTATTAAGTTCTTTGATTACATTTTCTAAATTCATTTCTAAACTTTTAATTTTGGAAGCAAATCTATTATTGCTATTAGAATCATGACTTGATATTTCTTTAGTATCATAATATTTTTCTATTTTTTTATTAATAGCATCCAATACGATATTCTCTAATTCATCATACCTAATAGCACTTTTATTAATACAATCAGAATATCCATCTCTATTATTAGAACACACTAGATACTCATGTTTACTACTATTTTTCTTTCGCATATAGCGTTTACAGAGAAGACAAAATACCTTACCTGAAAAAATATGAACACTACCAGATTTCATTGGCTTACTTCGTTCTTTAATAAGGACTTGAACTTTATTAAAAGTCTCCTCATCAATTATTGCCTCATGTGTATTTTCAACTTTTACCCAAGTACTTTTATCTTTTCTTTTAATTTTATGGTTTTTATAACTAACTGTTGTTCTTTTACCTTGAATAAGATGTCCTAAATAAAGTTCATTTGTAAGTATCGTTTTAACTGCTCCTGTACTCCATTTTATTTCTTCTCTTGGTCTATCACTAATAACATTTAATTTTATTCCCTTTAAATATTTATGAAGAGAAGGACATGGAATATTTTTACTATTTAAATATTTTGCAATACCTGTAAAACCCATACCAGTTATATATAAATTATATATATCTTTAACAACTGAGGCTGCAATAGGATCAACAACCAACTTATTATTATCAGCACTAGATACATCATAACCATATGATGCAAATGGTGAAATAAATTCTCCTTGTCTCATTTTAGCACTAAAAGCACTTCTAATATTATTAGATACATCTTCCAAATACCATTCATTGACTAATCCATTAATTTGTCTTGACTTTTTATTTCCTTTATTTTCAGTATCAGCATTATCAGCAAGACTTATAAATCTAACTCCCCATTCAATAAACTTATTATGAAGATATTTTTCAATTATTTCCATATCTCTTGAAAATCTTGATTGACTTTTACATAAAACAACATCAAGTTTTCTATCTTCACAATCTTTAATAAGCCTTTCAAACTCAGGTCTATAAGTTCCAGCTCCTGACAAATCTTCATCACAATATTCATCTACTAATAAAAAATCTTCTCTTTTATTAATTTCTCCTAAAAGTAAAAGTCTTTGATTTTTAATAGATTCGCTTGCATCTTCTTTATTAGTCTTATCTCTATCCTCATCAGATAATCTTAAATAAATACCAACTTTTAATATCTTTTTTCTTTCAACACTCTCCATTTCATTCATAACTATCACCTTCCCTTAAAAGGTAATAATTAAGTTTAAAGTTAAACTTATAACCAATAAAATTATAACACTTATTCTTCTGTATTTCCATAAAATTCCATTAATTCAATAATTTTATACAATTTTTTATTGATTATTTCTTTTAACTTAGTATCAGTTAAACTTTCATCAACAATTTCAATTACATTATATTTCAAAATTATCCCTCTTTCTCTAAATTGAAAGTAAAAAATATTTTATAATTAGTATTTTTTTGTATTTTATTCATATTATCAATCCTCCATTCATTTTAATTTTTTTATTAATAAGATATATTCAATAAATAATATTCTTGAAAATATTAATAATACACGAAAAAAAGACAATAATTGCCTTTTAACCTTTACTATTTATCTTATATTCCTATAAGATAGGTGCTAACATAAGCCTTATATCTTACTGCACCTCTTTTAACTAATGCTTTAAGCTACTTAGTTAAGTGTTATTGTATACATTCCATTTGCATACTCTTTGTAGATTAGATATTTTAATCTTTCTAATCTCTCAAGACTTTTCCTTAAACCTTTATTATTAATCTTAATTATTCTTTGTAATTCCCCTACATTTATATCAGTTATTTCTTTATCATAACCTTTAGCATAAATATAAGCATATACATATTTTGTTTCTTTAGGAATCTTTTTATCTTCCCAAATAACTTTAGGTATTTCTAACTTTTTCATTTTATCATGTCTCCTTTCCTATGTATGGAAATCTGGTTTCCATAGTACATATTACATCATAATTACTATTTTGTCAACCTAGTTTCCATATTTTTCTTTACTTTTTTATTTTTTTATTGTATAATTAATTTGTAATTGGAGATGAATTATATGTTAAAAAAGAAAAATCAAGAAGAATCAATTGGAGAATTATTAAAAAATGCCCGTAAAGAAAAAAATATTTCAGCTAGAAAACTTGCCTCTTTAGTTGGAGTTAGTCATACTGAAATAAATAATATAGAACGTGGTATGAGAGTTAAACCTTCAATTTTAGTTCTTAAAGGTTTTGAAAAATATTTAGGTATTCCATTTAGTAAAACTGCAAAATTAGCAGGATACTCTGATACTACAATTAAATATGGTGATGATGAAATCATTGTTAGTTATGAAATGTATGATAATCAATTATCAAAATATAAAGAAGAAATAAAACAATTAGAATATACAATTGAAGCAAAAAGACATATTGCTATGGATATAAAAGAATATTATAAAGATATTATTAAATATTTAAATGAACAAAATAATCTTCCCAAAAATTTAATGAAAAAGGCAAATGAAATTGATAATCTTTTATCGGATATAGAGAGAAAATACGTAAGTATTTTCACAGAAAAATAACCTTTTGTAGTTTTCTACATTAGGTTATTTTTCTTAAAGAATACGTGGCACGTTTTGTTACCTAGTAATGAAAGTGGCGAAGTGTATTCTTTCTTTTTTATGAAACATAAGTTGAAATAAAAAAGGCAACAATATTACATACGAAAGTTTTGTAATGTTGTTGCTTAATTGGGGTTTCAAAAGGGGTATATCCCTTTGCACACTCGTTATTGGCTTGCCAATATCGTAGTGTGTTACTAACTTGACTAAAAGTTAGTTCTTGTGTAATTAACTTTCTCATACAAATTGTAATTTGTATCACTCCCTTAATCTTTAAAGGGATTTTCTTTTATTTCATTACCAACAATCTTATAGCTTTTTAGAACCATTATTATTTAAATTTTCTACTCCATATTTCTGTAATTCTTTTTCAAAATAATCTTCATATCTTTCATGAATGTAAGCAAGTATTTTTCTTGTTGTGCTTTAAGAGCAATCTAACTTAAAAAAGTAGCATTTAATAATAAAAGTATGCTTTATTTGCTATTGTATGATATTCTCTACCATCCTTACCTATATTAAAAATCATAGAATCTTGTCTAGTAGTATCATCTTTCATTCTATCCCAATATCTTTTATTTGCTGCTCTAACTTCATTCATTGTTGAATACTCACGTCCATTATTATCTTTAAAATATACCCTTTTTAACATTTTTACATATTTTTTTACAATCTTCTTAACTTGCTAGTTTTACCTCGTATGGACTTTGCTTAGTCCCATCACCACTTGCTATCCTTACGTTTGAATTTAAATTAATAGATGGTCTTACTGTAGCAACCTCATTATAAAATAAAACATCTACATTACCACCTATTAAACATGTTGCTATATAATAACCACCACTATCATAAGGTGTTATTAAAAACATACTTTGAGGATTTAGAGTATCTTCAATTGCATAAGCGAACATTTCACCAATTCTTGGTATGCCTACATACCCATTCCAAATTGTTTCAGTTTTAGGACAACTTTTAGTAGTTTCATTAGTTTCAGATTCTTGACATATAGTATTTTTATAACTCTTCAAACTAGTTGTTTCTCTTTGAATTAAACCTAAATAATAAGTTCCTTTTACTAAATATTTTTTTAAATCATCAGTTAACCACTTATTATTTAAATAGTAAGCCCAATAGTTAAGGTCATTAGAATTGACTGCATCAATGTAATTATGAATACCAGTATCTGGACTACTATATTGTTTTTTTAGAATATCTCCATTTTCATCTCTTACATAATCGTCACTTATTAATTTGGTTGTTCCATTTTCTATTCCTACTATTCGATAAACTTTATTATCTACTTTAACATATTCGCCACTTAATCTTTCATTTAATTTTTCGCCTACATAACCTTTTCTTTTATCATTTTTGATTGTAAATGGATCTTCTTTAGTTCCTGAATGTTCTAGTTTAATATCAGATTTTAAAACAACAGCTGGACGGACACCCCAAGCAGAAGAATTTGGAGCACCTCCCCAAAGACCATCATCATAATCATTCGCTGCAACAGCATACATAGTAGTAGCGTCAAGAGTATTGTCACAAGATGATGCTAACCACCAGGGATAGCCATCATTTAAATAGCCTTTTTGAAATTTTTCTCCATATATATCAGAATTTATTTTTTCAAAACTTCGATAATATTCATAAGTATTTAACAATCCAACTGCTGTTTCAACTGTTCCGTATGGTTCTGGATGATTAGAAGTACCATATCCGCCTGTCAATTCCCATTCAGCATCAGTAACAATTATATCTTGATAATTATATAATGTATCAAGAAAATCTTCATTTAGCCAATCATATGCCCAAGACTTTTCAAAATTAGCAGTTTCGCCATAATAAATTCCGGTGACTGCATCTTCTGATATCATTTTAATTGTTCCATCTGGATTTATTTGTGTTATTCTCCATAATTTTCCGGAATACCAAACATAATTAAAGTTTATATCTTCATTTGCTCCCGATAAATATGTTATTCCTTTATCATCAACAACAGAATTTGACTCATTTAATTTTTCATTTATTATTTTAGAAGCTGGGGGTGCATAATATTCTTGACTTGCTTCTACATGAATCTTACCAGTAAATGTTTTTCCCATATAAGTATTATCGGCACTTTCTGCTAAATAAACTTTTACATGATAGGTAACTTCTCCATTTGCTTCTAAGGTTGCATTATAATCTATATTTTTTTCTTCGCTTAATATATTTGGTGAGCCATAATCACCTGTATCTTTTTTTACAATATATTTAATAACCGTTTTAAATTCAGGTTCTGTTGAGGTTTCCTCTATCCAAACATTATAGTAAGCTTTTACTGAACCTTCATTTTTAACTGTAAATACTAATTCTTGCTCTACTTTCGCTCCTTCTTCATCTGTCATTGGGTACATATTAGATGCCGTTAAAGCATTAGTCTTGTTATCTTGGAAACTAACTTGTAAATCACCTACATTAATAACATAACTATTTTTTCCTAATTTACTACTTCTTAAAACTGCATAACTTGATGATAATATTAATATTACACTTAATGCTATTACCATTACTATTAATTTCTTATGATTATTCATAATTACCTCCAACTATATTAACATTATAACACATAAATTCAAAAAGTACAACGAATAGTTATATAATTATTTATTATATAACAAATAGTCATTTTTTATTTGATAATATTAATGGAGGGAAAATTATGCCTACTATTGATAAAAATGATAATAACTATATTTATTACTGGGTTGGAAAACAAATTAAGAAATATAGAAAATTAAAAGGATGGAGTCAATCAAAACTAGCAACTGAATGTAATTTTACTGATACTTTTATAAGCAATTTAGAAAATAATGCCTTTCAAACTATAAGTCTTAATAGTTTATATCATATTGCTCAAACTCTTGAAATACCTGTAATGAAATTATTTGAAGGTTTAGAAGAAGAGGTAAATAATCATTAATCTTTACTTATTTCTTATCATACACATAATGAAATTATAAAAGGGAATATTGAATTTTTTTATTTTTCAATATTCCCTTTATCTTTTAATTTAACTGATTTATTTACATTATAATTCTCTGTCATAATTATCTTTACTTTTATCTTGTGAATATTTTTTAGTTTTCATATAATCTGGAATACAAGCATAATCAAACAATTCATCTTCCTAAGTTGTTCCACTAGAAATATAATATACATCATCAGAATTAAAGGTTTCATTATCATAATACCCCTTTACCTCATGAGTTGTATAGTCTTTGGTTTTCTCATCACCTATTCTTAATAATTCTCTAAAAAAGTGCTTAATTGACTTTAAAATAACCTTTAAAATATCTTTAAGGCTTTTATTTTCTTTAGCTAAATTTTGATTTCTAGTAGTAAGTGACTTTACTTCCCTTTTTAAATTGTTATTTTCTTTTTCTAGTGATTGATGGCTCTTTGTAAAAGTATCTACTTCATTAAACAATTGTTCTATTTTAGGTTCTAATTCTATTACTTTTTTAGTTTCTTTAATTACATTATTCATACTATCAAAGGTATCTTTTTTAACTTTTATATATTCTTTATCTATTAAAGTATTTTTAGTTGTTTTCATTTTTTCTTCAAAATCTGAAATAGCATTATCTAAAGATTCATTAACAATATTTATTTTATTTTCAAAATATCTTGTTGTTTTCTTAAATTCTTTTACTTTTTGATGTTCTCTATCACTGCCTTTTATTCCTCTTTCTAAATCAAAGCCTGCTTCTTTTAACCTTAAATTATAAGTATCTTGTAATTCTGATAAATGTATTTTATCTCTAATATATTGCTTTTTAGAAATAGTATATCTTTCTGTATTAGTTCTTTTATCAAACTTTTTAACAAGTGGAATAACAACACAATGAATATGAGGGGTTAATTCATCCATGTGAATAGTTGCATGTAATACTTGTTCTTTTTTATAACCTAAATCATTATAAACAAAATCCATACAGGTATTAGCCCACCTCATTATATCTTCTTGATTCATATTTTCAAAAAACTTATGAGATGCCGTGAATAAGAGTTCATCTGCAACTACACTTTTAGATTTATTTAACATCTCATTAAAGGTCTTTTTTCGTTCTGGTCTTTCTGTTTTCATTCTTTCATTATGTTCTTTTTCATAGTCTTTAACAAGCATTTTAAAACCCTTAACATATTTTTCAGTTAAGGGTACTAATTCTATATTATTTTTACTTAATTCTAATTTTATATCTTTATTACTATTATAAGCCTTTTTCTCACGTTTATTATGTGAACCAATTTGAGCTAAATCATTTATAGTCAT
>CANRDV010000072.1 GCA_947629475.1 uncultured Bacilli bacterium | reverse complement strand
TACTATAAATTTTGCTAGAGACATTTTCACTTAAAATTGATTTAGAAAAAGTGGACATTTTCACTAAAAATTCACAAATCTATTCTTTTTTCTAGACAGAAATTTAAAAATATGTTAAAATATGAAACGATTTGGAGTTGATTAAATGGAAAATTATGATGATATCTTAAAAGATAATGATTTAATTCAAATATTTAGAAATAGTTATTATGAAAGAGTCTATGATTTCTTAGGAATATATGTTTTAAAATATAATTTAAATCAAAAAGAAACTAAGTTATTAAGAGATAGATTATTTATAGAATACATGAAATTTATATCTTTAAAAAGAAAAAATAGCCATGTATATGAAAGAATATTAGTTGGAATGTTAGAAAACTATGGTTATAAAGATATAATAATGTATATTTTAAATCAAGATATTGACTTAAACTATATAGTAATTAATTGTAAACATATTAAAACACCTTTAATTGATATTTTAGCAACTAGAATTAAAGATAAAGATATAATGAATTTATTATTAAAAAAAATAAGTAATTTAAATTTTCAATATTTTGTAAATAACTATACTAAAGAAGAAATAGATATATGTCGTATGAATATAATTGCAAATAATTTAGATAAAGCTTATAAACTATTTAATCAAGATAACTATATTTTAATAAGGGAAGATATAATTAGATTATTAAAAGAAAACTATCAAATAAGATTAGATGATTTTGATTATACAAAAGATGATAAATTATATCAAATAATATTAACAATTAAAGAAAGTGATATACCTATTTTAAATAAGAAAAAGTTATTGATAACTATATTAAAAAATAAAAAAATAAAAATACTTAATGTAAAAGTATTAAATATAATTAAAGAAATATTAGGTGATAAATTATTTAATCAATATTTAGATTATTTAAAAGAAAATAATATAACTCTTTATAATATATCATTAAATGATAAAAAAGTTATTTATCTAGATAATATAGATGATATTTATAATAAAGTAAAGTTATTATCATAAAAAAATAAAATTAATCTTTAATCTTGACAATGCTAAAAATGAGAAGTATACTAGGGATAATAAATATGGAAAGTGAGAAATTATGAATGAGATAAAGTGTCCAAAATGTGGTACAGTTTTTCAAATAAGTGAAATTGATTATAATTCAATTGTAAAGCAAATAAGAGATAAAGAATTTTTTGAAGAAATTTCTTCTCGAGAAGACCAGTTTAAGAAAGAAAAAGAAAGTGCAGTTAAATTAGCAGAAGTTAATCTTGAAAAGAGTTTTAAAGATGATATTACAAAAAAAGATTTAGAAATAAATGAATTAAAAAATAAATTAAAACTTCAAGATAAAGAAAAAGAATTAGCAATTAAGAATGCTATAACTGAAAAAGAGAAAACTATAGATGATTTAAATAACAAAATACAAATTGAGCAAGCTAAGTATTTATTACAAGAGAAGAATTTAAAAGAAAGTTATGAAGAAAAAATAAAAAATAAAGATGAACAAATTGCTTATTATAAAGATTTTAAAGCAAGACAATCAACTAAAATGCTTGGAGAATCTTTAGAAGTTCATTGCAATAATGAATTTAATAAACTAAGACCATTATTTAAAAATTCTTATTTTGAAAAAGATAATGATATAAAAACTGGTTCAAAAGGGGATTTTATCTTTAGAGATTATGATGATGATAAAACAGAAATTGTTTCAATTATGTTTGAAATGAAGAATGAAGCAGATGCCACAACAACGAAACATAAGAATGAAGATTTCTTTAAAGAATTAGATAAAGATAGACGAGAAAAAAAGTGTGAATATGCAGTATTAGTATCATTATTAGAAATAGATAATGAATATTATAATTCTGGTATTGTTGATGTATCTCATAAATATGAAAAAATGTATGTAATAAGACCTCAATTCTTTATTCCTTTAATTACCTTAATTAGAGGATTAGCTATTAATTCCCTTGAATATAAAAGAGAACTTCAAGTTGTTAGAAATCAAAATATTGATATTTCTCATTTTGAAGAAAATATGAATGCCTTTAAAGAAGGATTTGGAAGAAATTATCGAATTGCTAGTGAAAAATTTAATAAAGCAATTGAAGAAATTGATAAAACAATTGACCATTTACAAAAAACAAAAGAAGCTTTACGTTCAAGTGAAAACAACTTAAGATTAGCCAATAATAAAGCTGAAGAATTAACTATAAAAAAATTAACTCATAATAGTGAAACAATGGCTATGTTATTTGAACAAGAACAAAAACAAGACGTTGAAGTTACAAGTTGTTGATTTAAGGAAGGTAATTATGGAAGAAGTATTAAATAAATTATTTGAAAATGATAATTATAATTTAGTTTATGAAAGTTTAGGAAATATATTTAAAAGAGATGATTTAAGAATCCAAAGAAAAATACAAAATGAATTATTTATTAGATATTTAAAGTTAAAAAGAAATATTAATAATTTATATGAAAGAGTAGCCATTAGATTAGGAAGTATTGTCTTAACTGATGAAGTTTTAAAGTTTCTAATTGAAAGTAATATTGATTTAGATTATAAAAGTTATGATATATTTAATACTCCAATTATTTTAAAATATTATTTAGCTAGTGTTATTAAAGATAAAGAGACAATGCAATTGTTTCTAAGTAAGGTTAATTCATCTAAGATTTATTTTGGTAATGGTAATAATCGTTGTTATACGGATTTATGTCGAATGAATATCATTGCTGGTAATATAGATAGAGCTTTAGAAATATTTGAAAGAGAAGATTATAAATTATATAATAAAGATTATATAAGTGATTTAGATATAATTGATAACTTAAAATTTAAAGATATAAGGGTTATTGATATAAATGATGATGATATGTTATATCAAATAATTTTAACAATTAAAAATTTACAAGAAGATATTAATACTAAAAGAGATATTTTAAAGAAATTTATTTATAATAAGAAGATTAAACTATTTAATGTAAATTCTTTGTCTTATATTAAAGAAATACTTGGAAGTGAATATTTAGATTTTATTAATTACTTAGAAAATAGCAAGATATATATCTTTGATATAAGAGAAGGAAATGATTTATATTTAGTTAAAGTTAAGACAAAGTAATTGTCTTTTTTTTCTAAAAATAATATACAAATTACTTTAGTTTTGCTATAATTAAATTAAGAAGGAGGAGTTATGTATATACCACTTTATAATAAAACTACTTATTCTTTTTTATCAAGTTTAATGGAAGTAGATGATTTAATTAATTTGGCTTTAGAATATAATCTTGATAGTATTGGAATCTGTGATAATAATATGTTTGGCGTTATGGAATTTATTAGAAAGTGTGAAGCTAATAATATTAATCCTATTATTGGATTAGATTTAGAAGATAGACTTTTATTTGCTAAGAATTATAAGGGATATCAAAATTTACTTAAACTTACTAGTATTAAAAGTGAAAGAGAGTTAAGTCTTGATGATTATAAAAAATATAAAAGTGATTTAATATGTATACCACTAGATGCGATAGATTTAATTTATAATGATGTTTTTTATCCATTAAATGATGATAATAAAGATAAGGATAATGTTATTTATATAAATAAGTTATTATATAAAAAAGATTCTGATAAAGAAATATTAAAGTATATAGAATTATTAAGAGATAATTTAACTATAAATGATGATTATGAATTAAAGAGGGATTGTTATTATAAAGAAATAGATAATAATAGTAAAGCAGTTATGAATACTTATAAGTTAGCAAGTATGTGTAATTTTAAACTTATTAAGTATGAACTTAATTTAGCTATTTTTAATAAAGATATTGATGCAACTATTTATTTAAAGAGTTTAGCTTATAAAGGCTTAGAAAAGAGATTAAAAGGAAATATTCCAAGGAATTATATAGAGAGATTAAATCATGAACTTGAAGTAATTGTTAAGATGGGGTTTGCTAATTATTTCTTAGTTGTCTATGATTTTATTAAGTATGCTAAGAGTAAAGGAATTTTAGTTGGTCCCGGAAGAGGGTCAGCAGCAGGGTCACTTGTTAGTTATACTTTAGGAATTACGGATATTGACCCTTTAAAGTATGATTTGTTGTTTGAAAGATTTTTAAATGTTGAAAGAATTACGATGCCAGATATTGATACCGATTTTCCAGATATCTATCGGGATGAAGTTATTAAGTACGTTAAAGAAAAGTATGGTGAGAAGAGAGTTGCTAATATTATAACCTTTGGTACCATGGGGGCTAAACTTTGTGTCAGGGACATTGGAAGAGTTATGAATGTTAGTTTAATCGATGTTGATAATATATGTAAATTAATTGGTTCAAGAAAAGATGATTTAAAAACGATTATTAAAACAGATAATAAAATAAGAGAGTTAATCCAAAGTGATAATAAAATAAAAAAACTTATGCAAGTAGCCGTTTCCATTGAAGGACTTAAAAGACATACCTCAACCCATGCTGCTGGAATTATTATATCCAATATTGATTTAGATGAAATAGTACCTTTAGTTTATGATAATAATCTTTATATATCTGGGTATGAAGCCAGTTACTTAGAAGATTTAGGACTTCTTAAGATGGATTTCTTGGGGATTAAAAATTTAACAACCATTATGGAAATCTTGGATGCTATTCTAACTAATGAAGGAACTCGGGTTGATTTTAGAGAAATTCCCCTTGATGATAAAGAGACAATTGAAATATTTAGAAGTGGTGATACGAACGGGATATTCCAGTTTGAAAGCAGTGGCATGAAAAACTTTTTAAGAGAATTAAAACCTAATAACTTTGATGATATAGTCTCCGCAATTGCTCTTTTTAGACCCGGATGTGCTCCATTTATTCCTTCATTTATCAGAAGAAAAGAAGGTAAAGAAGAGATTAACTATTTTGATAAAAGTTTAGAAGGAGTTTTAAAATCAACTTATGGGATTATCATTTATCAAGAGCAAATCATGCAAATTGCTTGTATTGTTGGAGGTTATAGTTTAGGAGAAGCTGATATCTTAAGAAGAGCTATGTCTAAAAAGAAAAGAGAAATAATTGAAAGTGAACATGATAAATTCATTAATGGAGCTTTAAATAGAGGTTATAGCAAGGAGTTATCTGAAGAGATATATAGTTTAATTTTAAGATTTGCTGAATATGGATTTAACAAAAGTCATAGTATTGCTTATGCAATTGTTGCTTATAAGATGGCTTATTTAAAAGCCCATTTCAAGAAATATTTTTACATAAGTCTTTTAAATAGTGTTACAGGAGATACAACTAAGACTAAAGAATATATGTATGAAATAAAAAAATATAAGTTAGATATTTTAAAACCTGATATTAATTATAGTGACACCATTTATATGGTTCATGATGGAAAAATTTTAGCACCTTTTAATATTATCAAAGGAATAAGTAAATTAACTGCAACTAATTTAATTAAAGAAAGAGAAGATGGATACATGGATATATATGATTTCTTTAGAAGAAGTAGAAGCATTACGAAGTCTATTTATGAATCTTTAATCTATGCTGGAGCCTTAGATTGCTTTAGTTATACAAGACATACTTTAATCGAAAACTTAGATAGTTTAATTAATTATGCTAAATTATGTGAAGAAATAGACCCAGAGTTTGTGTTAAAACCTGAGATAATTAATTATCCAGAGTATGATAGTTTAAAACTAATTGAAAAAGAAAAAGATTTATTTGGTCTTTATATAACTAATCATCCTGTTTTAAATTATAAGCTTAATGATAATACGATTATCAACATAATTGATATTGATAAATATTTTAATAAAAATGTTAACTTAATTGTTATGGTTGAAAGAATAAAAGAGATAAAAACTAAAAATGGAGATACAATGATGTTTTTTACAGGAAGTGATGAAGAGAGAGTAGGAGACTTTACAATGTTTCCTAAGACTTATAATCTGTATTATGATATTAAAAAAGGAGATATCGTGAAAGTGTTTGGAAGAATTGAAAAAAGAAATGGCAGTTATCAAATAATTGTTAATAAATTAGAAAAATTAAATGGAGGAAATAATGAAGAAAACTAAGATTATTGCAAGTTTAGGACCTGCAAGTAATGATGAAGATGTAATTATGGCAATGGCTAAAGAGGGGGTTGATGTTTTTAGAATTAATTTAAGTCATGCAAGTTTTGAAGAGACTGATATGTTTATAAAAAAGATAAGAAATGTTGAAAAGAAATTAAATAAAGTTTTAGGAATAATGCTTGATTTAGATGGTCCAGGAATTAGACTAGATAAATTAAATGAAGATAAAGTTTTCTTAGATAAAGATAGAGAACTTCGAATTTATGATTATCATGTTGTTTGTAACAATACTCAATTATCAACTAATTTCTCTGATTTTTCCGGAGCTGTTAAATTAGATGATATCTTAATTTTATCAAATGGGGATGTTAAATTACAAGTAATTGATATTAACCCAGATAACTTTATTTGTCGGGTAATTGAAGAAGGTTATATTTATAGTAATCAATCTATTCATATAGAAAACTCTAAATTAAAGTTACCATTTATAAGTCCTAAAGATAAAGAAAATATTATGTATGCTATTAATAATAATATTGATTTTTTAGCTTTATCATTTGTTAGAGATGAACAAGATATTATGGAAGTTACCGATATTTTAATTGAAAACGGAAATGAACATATGGCAATTATTTCTAAAATTGAAAATGAATTTGCTTTTGATAATCTAGATGAAATATTGAAGTTAAGTGATGGAGTTATGGTTGGACGAGGTGATTTAGGTATTAATGTTCCTCTTCCTAAACTTCCTTTTTATCAAAAAAGAATTATGGAGCAAGCCAATAATTATCAAAAGATTGGGTTAGTTGCAACGGATTTCTTGAAGACAATGATGAAAGAAAAGTATCCATCAAGAGCAGAGGTTGCAGATATTTATAATGCTGTTTTAGATAAGGCTGACGGACTTGTTTTGTGTGATGAGACAACAATTGGAGAAAATCCTATTGATTCTATTAAAGTTATGAGTGATATAATTTTAGAAGCTGAAGAAGATTTTCCATATCATGAGAATTTAGAAGAGACTTTTAAACAAGGAAAACAAGATGTTACTTCAACTATTTCTTATTCGGTTGTTGATTCGGGACTACTTTTGAATGCTAGTTGCATTTTAGCTAATACTATGAGTGGTTATACTGCAAGAAAAATAAGTTACTTTAGACCTAAGAGTCCAATACTTGGTTTAAGTCCTAATTTAAATACGGTAAGAAGTCTAACGTTAAATTATGGAATTATTCCTGTTAAGGTTAATAAATTTAAAACAACTGATGAAATAGTTGATGGTTGTATTCAAAAATATAAAGAAGTTATGGATTATCAAGTAGGTGATACCGTTATTATAACAGGAGGACTTCCTTTAAATAATAAGAATACAGATTTTATGAAAATTGAAAAAATAACTGAATAATTTGGTATCTAATAAGTGATATTTTGAAAAAGGTGAAGAAACTTCACCTTTTTATATACCTAAAATCCTTATAAAATAAGACTAAAAATAATTTTTTGAAAACGTGTAAATTTTGATTTTTTCCGTTTATATTATATATGGAGGTTCTAAAGAGGTATTTTTAGAACTTAAAGAATGGAGGAATTATGATTAAAAAAGAAGAAAAGGATAAGATAAGGGATACTGATTTTAAAATAAGTCCGTTGATGAAGGATGAAAATTTTAAGATAATGTTCAATCAAAAAGAACCTTTAACAGTTTTAGTATCAAGAGTTTTAAGGGTTCCATATGAAGAGATTGAAGGAAAAGTAGAACCAGCTCCTTTAACGGAACCAAAAAAAGAAAAGGGAAAGAAAAAAGAAGAAAGGGATTTAGTTGCATCAGTTTCTATAGAAAGTCCAACTAAGGTAATTATTGAAGTTACTTATGATGCAAGATGTATAAATATGAAAGGTGATTATTTTCTTGATAATCGGGAAAGTTGGATTAGTAAAGTAAAAAGGAATTTGCATTACTTGATTGAAACTATAACTAATAGTATAGGGGGTGGCGACAAAACCCCTTTTTTCTATAATTATAAAAAAAAATAAGTTTACATAATTTGTGATTCAATTT
>CANRDV010000071.1 GCA_947629475.1 uncultured Bacilli bacterium | reverse complement strand
CCTGTGTACTGTGCTGGAGGAATATCTGCTGGAGCAGGAGCAGCTTCTACAGGTGCAACTGGAGCCGGTGTCTCAAGTGGTGCCACTGGTGTTACTGCTGGTGCAGGGGCTACCGGAGTTGCTGGAGCAGGTGTAACTGCTTCAGGAGTTGCAACAGCAACTGGTGTTTCTACTTGAACTTGTGAAGCATCAGTAGTTGGAGTTGTACTCGCATCCGTAACCGGAACAGCATCTTCCTCTTTTTTCTTTCCTCCTTTAAGTGAAGAAATAAATATAATAATTGATATAATAATCAACAATATACCTAAAAGTGTTAAAATCCCAGGTGTGGTTAAAAACCAACTTAATTCAAAACTATTCATAATAATCCATCTCCCAATCTATTCTAGTTTATCATATATAAATGATATCAAATTTTTTTTATAAAATCAATCTTTTTTCTCTATTTTTAAAAATTTTTTTTAAATCTATTTAAATAAGAGAACAATTAATGCAAGTAAAGCTATTCCAAGTCGATACCACATAAAGATATTATAGTCATGTGTTTTAATGTATTTAAGCAAGAATTTAATACATAAAAGTCCAGATACAAAAGATACTACTACTCCTAATACAAACATTACAGGTTGAAAAGTAATAAGTTCTAACATATCCCCTTTTAAGATTTTAATTGCAACTGCCCCAGCAACAACCGGTGCTGACAAGAAGAATGAAAACTTAGCCGCATCTTCTCTTTTCATTTTTAAAACACGACTCGCAGCAATTGTGGTTCCACTTCTTGAAAAACCTGGTATTAAAGCTAAAACTTGACTACAACCAATGATAATTGCATCAGTTATTTTCATATCTTTAAAAGTTTTAGTTTGTTTATTTAACTTATCACATAAGTAAATAATAATACCCATAACCGCTAAAGCAAGACAAATTAAAACATAACTTTTTCTAAAAAATTCATCAACAATATCTTCAAACAACACACCAACTATCGCCGCTGGAATGGTTGCAACTACAATATACCAAAGAATTTTTCCATCGGTTGTTTTAACTCCTTTCGTAAATCCATCTTTAATCATCTTTAAAAAATCTTTAAAGAAATAAACAAGAATTGCAAGAAGGGTTCCAAAATGCAGAGCAATATCAAAACTCATTTCATATTGACCCGTTAAAAAACTTCCTATCCCAAAGATATCTCGAAATATTATTAAATGAGCACTTGAAGAAATAGGCAAAAACTCAGCAATTCCTTGAATTATTCCTAAAATAATTACTTGAATAAATCTCATATAATCACTCCAATCTTATTAAGTATACCATAAATTTCTCAAAAATATATATTTTTTTTGAAAATTTTTCATATATTTTTAATATGAAAAAGGAAACATTTATAAAAAGTACTATTATTTTAATGATTGGTGGTTTACTTACTAAGTTACTTGGTATCTTAATTCGGGTTATCATGACTAGAAATTCATCCCTTGAAGTAATTAGTCTTTATATGTTAGTCATGCCAACTTTCTCTTTAATGATGGCAATTAGTCAATTAGGATTTGCAACCGGAATCTCTAAAGTAGTTAGTGAAAATAAATATTCTAGTAAAAAAATATTATTTTCTATTTTACCTATTTCTATTATTATTAATATCCTACTTACGATTATTTTAATCTTTACAAGTCATTTTATAGCATTTAATTTATTGAAAAATGAAAATGCTTATTTACCAATTCTTGCTATTAGTTTAGTTTTACCATTTGATAGTTTATCTAGTATCTTAAGAGGTTTCTTCTTTGGTAAAGAAAAAATGATTCCTCATGTTACTAGTAATTTATCAGAACAATTAGTAAGACTTTTATTCATGATACTTATTTTACCTAATATTTTAAAATTTGGTTTTGTTTTTACTACTACTTCCCTAATTTTAATAAATGTTTTCTCAGAATTAGTATCAAGTATTGTTTTAATTTTCTTTTTACCTAAAAAGTTTAAAATTGAAAAATCCGATTTAAAACCAAGTTTTAAAAGTTCTTTTAATGTTTTAGAAGTTGCTCTTCCAACAACAGCCACAAGAATAATTGGAACTATTTCTTATTTCTTTGAACCTATTATTTTAACTTATGTTTTATCATTAAATGGTTATACTAATAACTATATAGTAACGCAGTATGGAGTTATCAATGGTTTTGTCATGCCGATTTTACTTCTACCAGGATTCTTTACAAATGCAATTTCCAATGCTCTTCTTCCCGTTATCTCAAGAGAATATGCTAATAATAATTATCCTTATATTAAAAGAAAACTTAAACAAGCTTTATTTTATTCTTTATTAATCGGAATTCCAGCTACTATTGTTATTATGTTATTTCCAAATGTTTTCTTAAACTTTTTATATAAAACTTCCCATGGTGCTTTATATATTCGTAAAATTGCTCTTATTTTTATTCTTTATTATATAGAAGCACCTCTTGCATCTTTCTTACAAGCAACTAATCATGCTAAAGATGTAATGTATGATAATTTTATTGGTATTATTTTTAAAACTGTTTCTTTATTTCTTTTAAGTTTTATTAAAAATATTGGTCTTTATAGTCTTTTAATTGCATCAGGAATAAATGTTTTTATAACAACTATAAGACATATTAAACATATAAAAAACTTATTTAAAGAAAAATTATCCCCAAATTAGGATAATTATTTTAATTTACTATCTCCTGTTTTATAATCTATTTCAATTCCATCTTGAACATTATAGACATAGACATGAAATTTAATACCTTTCCCTTCATCTTCAACCGATAATCCTTCCATAACTATCCCACTTGCAAGCAAATTAGAATCTTTAAAAATTGGGGTAACTCTATATAAAACATGATTATTAGTCTTTTTAACATACTCTGCTACTTTATTTTCAAACTCTAGCATTCCTTTTGTGTTCATATATCTTGTACAAGTAATTAAATTATTAGGATTAGCATTTTCTCCCGTTAATTGATAACCTATTAAATGACATCTATTATATAAATATTTGCCATCTACATTATCATATTTAACTGTATGCCAACCACTTGGTTTAATCATTCCAATAGAACCTCTCTCCGCAGTTGGCATTAAACTTTTATCTATTTTAGCAAATGCTACTCCACACCTTCCTAAGACATCTAAATTACTATAATATTCAAATGTTTCTCTTTCTTTATCTGCAAGACTAAAATTAGGTTCATTATTATTAATAATAACATAACTTTTACCACTATATTCTGGAACTTCTTCTAAAGCATAAGATTCACTTGGTAAAACTTTAATCAAAAAATTATTAACTTCATCATGGAAAATACTATATAAAATAACTAAGCCAATTACCAGTAACTCTAAAACTGTTTTCTTCATACTTCAATTCTCCTCTACATTAATAATTTACTAAAATAATTTAAATTTGTCAATTATTTTGAACAAATTAAGCCGAAAATAAGCCGAAAATAAGCCGAATTTAAGCCGAATTTAAGCCGATTTTAAAAAAAATAGGAAACTAGTTCCTATTCCATACTTTCTAACATCTTAATTATACTTATACCATAACCTCTAGTATTATCACTTATAACCGTATGAGTTACAGCACCTATTATCTTATTATTTTGAATGATTGGAGAACCACTCATTCCTTTTACTATTCCACCAGTTTTGGCTAATAGTTTTTCATCTGTTATTTTAAATAAAATATTTTTAGTATCTGAATCTTTATCAATACTTAAAATTTCAATATTGAAATCTTCTACTTTATTACTATCTAAAGTAGTTTTAATAATTGCATTTCCTAATTTAATATCATCAATATTTCCAACTTCAACTAGATTATTAGAGTTATAATCATCACTATAAGTTCCATAAATTCCAGTTTCCTCGTTCTTTTCAATTGTTCCATAAGTCTCATCTATATAAAATTTAGCATTCTTTTCACCAGGTTCACCATCTCTACTTTTATCAATTGAGACAACATCTGATTTAAATATTTTACCATTTTTTACTTCAAATTTCACATTACTCTTAGAATCAGTTATACTATGTCCTAAAGCTCCATATTTATTAGTTTCAGGGTCTATATAAGTTAAAGTACCAATTCCCGTTACACTATCTTTAACATATAATCCGGTTTTAAATACTCCATCATCTTCTTTTGTAAGATACATATTAGTTGTTTTTAAAACATTTTTTCTTTTATAACCAATTTTTAAGTTAAGAGTATCATCATTTGTATTAATTAACTTTAACATATCATTTATAGATGTAACATTAGTATCATTAATTGATACTATCATATCTCCTACTTCTAAGTTACTCTTAGAATTTTTAGTATCATAAAAACCTACAACTAATATTCCATTACTTTGAATATTAATTCCTAAATTCTCTCCACCTGGAACAAGATATTTAGAAAATGCAAGTGTATTAAGTGGAAGTATAAAAAGTGTTAAAAAAAGTATTAGTAGTTTTCTTTTAAAATTCATAATCTCACTCCTTTTAAAATTAACTACAATATTATTATTAACTAAATTATTTATTTAACTACTCCAATATTTAACAGACTATTATTTACTTATTAGTTAATAATATTTATAGAAAACCTTGAAATATTATTTTATTCTTGTATAATATTTAAACAAGGAGTTAAAAATGATAAATACATGTTTTAAAAGATTAATTTTAATTTATATAAATAGAAATTCAGAATTTAATTATTTAATAGATTCTTTAAAACAATCATATGGTATAAATTATATATCTAGTGATATTATAAATTATATAAATGATAATATATTTAGTAATCAAGAGTTTATTAAAGTTATCTATAAAGAATGTCCTAGTTTATTTGAAAAGATATATAAAACTATTTTATCTTTAAAGGATAATCTTGTTACTAAAGATTTATTAATAGATGTTAAATCATTGTGGAATAAAGTAGATAAAGTATGGAGTAAGATTAAAGTTACTAAAGGTAATATTCCTATTGATTTAAATTTATTAAATAAGTATCCTGGAGATAGAGAAATATTTGATAGTATAGATATTAACTCTAAAGAAGTTTTAAAAGTTCCTTCTGATATAGAGGAGTTACATAATATTGATATTAATAATCTTAATATTACTGAAACTCAAAAATTAGCAAAAATTATTTATAATAAATATAAAGTGAAAAGTTTATATATAAATGATGATAATAAAATATTAGTCAGTAATAAAGGAATTGATGAAAGCGTTAGTAAAATATTTGATAGAAGAATACAAATAAATTTATTAAAAGAACATTTATTAGCATTCTCAGTTTTAGGAAAAATTATAGAGCATGCAAAAATAATAAGTCAATGCAATGAAAATAAATGCAGAGAAAAGTATAATAGTTGGAATTATTATTATGATATTTTAGAAATTGATAATAATATATATACTATAATTTTTGCAGTTGTTAGTATGAATGATGGGGAAAATCATTACAGATTACAAAGAATAGAAAAAGTAGATATTCGGTCAACTCTTTTCAAAATGGAGTAAATTGTTTTTGAAAAATTTACTTTAAAAAGAAAAATAAAAAAAGTTGGCTGCTCAGGACCGCTAGCAAAAATCAAGGCTAGAAGTTTACTGAATTCGCACAACTTTTTTAGGACTTTTACTAGAATACTAGTTAAAAGTTATTTTATTTATAAGCAGGTTAAGCCAAACCAGGGTCGCTAGCAAAAATCGAGGCTAGAAACTTGCTGACTATCGCTCAACCTGTTTACAACAATAATGTATCATATATTAAATACAATGTCAAGACTTTTTTGCATTATTTTTTAATATTTTTATATAATAATATACTATTTATTAATAATTTCTAATACTTTATCAGTTATATCCTTAACAGTATAACCAAAATATTCTAAGACATCACTTTTAGGTCCACTCTTCCCAAAGTTTTTCATACCTATTACATTAGAAGTTAGTTCATAATAATGATTAGGACTACCTAAAGTAATAGCAATTGTTTTTTCATTTTGAATTTTTTGTTTTAAACCAGGATGAATATTTTTCATACATAAAGCACTATAAACTTTCGTATCAATTCCTAGTTCTTTTAAACTTTTACTAACTTCAATTGCAAGACCTAATTCTTCTCCATTTGCAATTAAGTTAATATAGTTATCACTATCAGTATCAATAACTAAATACATACCATCTTTAACTTTACTAGTTTTAGTATACTCAGATATTTGTTTATTATCCCGAGGTAAAACTAAACAACAAGGATTATTATTTTTTAAGATTTCAATATATGATGCAACTAATTCATTAAAATCATATGGACGATATACTTTTAAATTAGGAATTAATTCAAGAGATGCTAATTGCTCAATTGGTTCATGAGTTGGTCCATCTTCTCCGACAGTAATTGAATCATGTGTAAAAATATAAATTACTCCTAAATTCATCATAGCTGACATTCTAATAGAACCTCGCATATAATCTGAGAAAGTTAAGAAAGTACTTCCAAATGGTCTAAGACCAGCAAGAGCCATTCCATTCATTATTCCAGCCATTGCATGTTCTCTAATTCCAAAATAGATATTTCGTCCAGCAAAACTTTCTTCACTAAATATTTTTTCATTAACTAAATTCGTTTTACAAGATGATGATAAATCAGCACTTCCTCCGATTAATAAAGGAAAGTTACTTGCAACTTCATTTAAGATTTCACCTGATAAGTCTCTTAAAGATTTATCTTGATAATCAATATTAAAATCAGTTAAATTATAAGTTATATCTTTCTTAATTAATTTATCAATTAAAGTTTTATCTTCTAACTTTTCATATTTTTCTTGAAAACTAATAATATTTTCTTTACATCTTTCTATTACAGTCTCTTTAAAATCTTCGATTACATCACTTGCAACTGTAAAAGGTGCTTCATGTAAATCTAGTTTTTCTTTAACATTTAAAATATCTTCATCATCAAGTGGTTTTCCATGAACTAAATTCGAACCAGCATTCTTAGAATATTCTCCGATTATAGTTTTTACAATTATGACACTTGGTAAATTAGAATTTTTCGCCATCGTAATTGATTCATCAATACTTTTGGGGTCTCTTTCACATTCAAGCACATTAAAGTTAATACTTTCAAATCTTTTCTTAATATCCTCATGACTACTAACTTTTAAATTATTATCTAAAGTAACATTATTACTATCATATAAAACAATTAATCTTTTTAATTTTAAAGTTCCAGCTAAACTTAAAGCTTCATAGGTAATTCCTTCTTCAAGTTCTCCATCTCCACATAAAACATATGTATAGTAATTTATTAAGTTATTGGTTTTAGTTTCTAAATACATACTAGTAAGAGACAAGCCAACAGCATTAGCAACGCCTTGCCCTAAAGGACCAGTTGATGCTTCAACTAAAGGACTAACACCTACTTCAGGATGACCAGGAGTTTTAGAATTAATTTTTCTTAATTTTTTTAAATCATCTATGGTAAGTAATCCAAGTAAATAATCTATCCCATATAATAAAGGTACTCCATGTCCTGCTGAAAAAACAAATCTATCTCGATTAACATAATCTAAATTATTTATATCAATATTCATATGTCTTTTAAATAAAGTATAAATAATAGGAGCTGCTCCAAGACAAATACCAGGATGTCCCGAATTAGACCTATGAATCATATCTAAAGCAAGTCCCCTTAAAGTATTAATCCCTTTTATATCCTTTTCATAATCAATTTTATTATTTCCTATTCCTATATTAAACATATTTACCTCCCATATCTTAAAGTAATAAAAATAATTAAAATAATCTATTTCCATATAAAACATTTTTACTACTTTAAAATATCAAGTTATTTTCAATCTACTTTACCCCACCTATAAGCAAATTATTTACTTCATTTAAATTCGTGAATAATCTCTTATCTGTATAATTAGCATAATATATTATTTTCAAAAGATTAATACTATCATTAACTAAGTTATTTCTATATTCTTGATATTTTTTAGGAAAATTAACAAGTATATCTAAAACTTCTAAATTAAACTCTTTAATCTTCTTAGCTAATACAAATCTTTCTTGTTTCACATTAATCACATATCCTATATATATTAAAATATCCTCCCATTCTTAGGCAAAAGCCTAAGAATGGGAGTCCTAATTTCTTTCGACGAAAGAAATTAGGTTAACAATATTTTTTTTATTTATCATTTCTATTTTTATCCACGTATCAAGTTTGAGTGTCCCTCTCGGACTTCGCCCTCGTGGGGACTCAG
>CANRDV010000070.1 GCA_947629475.1 uncultured Bacilli bacterium | reverse complement strand
ACTTCAACTAATCTAAACTTAAGAAGTTCTGGTTTTATTCTTTCGGTTCTACTTTTGTTTTCTTCTCCAGATGGAGTATCTCCTTCATCAAGAAAAATTTCAAAAACTACATCTTTCTTATACTTATTTTTTCCTTCTACTGAAAACTCAAAATACTCATCTGGATTATAAGTAACACTTGGCATTGCTTCTTTAATATTTACTGTATCTCCTTCTGTATACTTTAAGAAGATATCTCCACTTATTAAAGTTTGATTACCGAGTGTCTTTGAATAAGTCCAAAGAGCATAAGCTCCTCCTATGGTTAAGACTAAAACTAAGATTGCAATTAAGATAATAGTTACCTTTCTTTTATTATTCTGTTTTACTAAATTCATAATACATTCACCTCTATTTTCATTATAAAATATCAGTTTGTCGATTATTCTTGTTTTATATACTATGATATCTTATAAGAACATTATACATTTAAACGAATGTATAGTCAATACATTTATTTAAATGTATGAGAAAATATTTCTGTGAGGTGTCAATATGAATGTAAATAGATTAAAAGATTTAAGAGAAGATATGGATTTATTACAAAAAGATATTGCTAAAGTAATAAATGTAACTCAACAACAATATTCCATGTATGAACTTGGTATTAGATTAATACCTATTGATAAGTTAGATAAATTAGCAGATTTCTATGGAACTAATACAGATTATCTATTAGGAAGAACTAATGTTAAAACTCCTTATCCTGCTATTAAGAAAGATAAGACTAAAGTTAATAATTAGGTTAAAAAAACAGTTTCTAATTCGAACTGTTTTCTTTTAACTCTACTTATTTATTATTTCTTGAACTTGTTCAATTGGCAATTCAACTGCTCTTGAAATTACATCAATTGGTATGTTTAGAGCATTCATACGAGTTATCATTTCTGCTTTTATTTTTTGTCTTCCTCGAGCTTCTCCCATAGCATACATTTGATATTCACGGTCCATTCTCGTTAAATTTTCTTCCGCACTTTTACTTAATAGCATATTTTTTCCCTTTCTTATTACTAACTTTACTTACTTATTATTGCTTGAACTTGTTCAATTGGTAATTCTGCTGTATCTGAAATTACATCAAGCGGTATGTTTCGAGCATTCATACGAGTTACCATTGCTGCTTTGGCTTTTTCAATTCCCCGAGCCTCGCCACGCGCTTCACCTTCGGCTTCGCCACATGCTTTGCCACGAGCTTCTCCCATAGCATACATTTGATACTCTTGGTCCATTCTCGTTAAATTATCTTCAATTCTCTTATTTAATAACATATCTCTTTCCTCCTCTCTTTTAGATAAATCTTCTATTTTATCAACATAGTTTTTAAGTTGGGGGATATCCTTAGTAAATTCTTCTAATTCATCCTTATCCTTAATAGTTAATAATTTATAGAATTTATCTTCTTCACTAATTTCATTATAACACTTCTTAGATAATACGTCAAGATTGATACTGATAGTATTTAAATATTCCCCTAAATATTCATCTTTTGAATCAGATGGAAAACAACAAGGAGCTTCTACTTTATATTCAGTTTCACGTCTTTTAGAATAATCTTCAGGATACCAGTTTAAGTTTAATAAAGTTCCTTTTGGTTTTTTATCATATATTTTTTTATAATTATATTTTTTAACTTTCTTTTGAAATTCTTTATCATATAATCCAGCCAATATACTTACTAAATAAATTGTATTTCTAATAGGATTACCTGAATAATTACGATTAAGTTCAATTAATACAAACTGGTCTTTTAAGAAAATAAGCATATCAACATATTTATTTCTTTCACCTTTTCTTACTCTCGTCAATCTAATATTACTAATTACAAGGTTATTATGTACTTTTTTATAATCAAGTTTAAGACTAGTTGCAACTAACCATTCAACTGCTTCTATATCTTTATCATTAAATAAATCATGAAAGAACACGTCATCCTTAACTTGAATTATTTCATATTTAAAGTCTTCTAAATCATCTTTTTGATTTTCTAAGACAAATCTTTTCTTTATTTCTTCAATACTTTCCATAATAGTTTATAGATATACATGCTAGTAGTATGAGAGAATACTATTTTTCTAACTAAGTATGTCTTTATTCCTTTCTCTAGATTTCTCTCAAATAAATTAACCAGTTAATGAATACCATCATACTACATAGTTCACTAATTGTCAAATGTTGTAAATTTACATTTTGAAGTTAAAATAGTGTCAAATTAAGAAATTCAGTTAATTATAATTTCAAAATTAGAAATTTAAATTAGTAATATATATAAATTGATACAAAAAGATATCTTTTGTATCAAGTAAATGAAGAAAAAATTTTTTTCAATTTAATTTCTAGAAATTTTAGATTCTAATGTAAAATATTGTTAATTGACAAGGATAAGTTTTGAGTATAAAAAAAGAAACTTCTTATTATTTCTTTTCCATAATTAAAGTTCCTTTATGATTTTTATATTTAAAAGTTCCAAGTGAGCCATTTATAACCGTGATAGTTGGCATTAAATGTCCAATATCAACATCATAGATAACTGGAACATTCATATCATCAAATACTTTATGTAAAGCATCAAGGTATGTAAAGTCTTCGATTTCTTTTAAAGCTCTTGTTCTTCCAATTAGAAAACCATTCGAGTTTTGAAACCAGTTTGCTTCCCTCATTTGCCAAAGTAACCTGTAAAGGTCTAGTGGGTTTGCCATAAAGTCTTCTAAATACCATAAGATTCCTTCTGGAAACTGTTTAATAAACTTAGTTGTATTATCATACTTTGTTCCAATTATTGTAGCTATTGCTTCTATACAACCTCCAATTAATCTTCCTTTAATAGTAATACTTTCTTCTTTATATAAACTTTTATAAATTACTTTCTTAGTTAGATTAAAAGAGTTATCAAGATTTCTTTCTTCTTCATAATATTTAAAATTATCTTGAACTATTTTATCATTTGCTTTTAAAATATCTAAATGAAGAAGTAAAGATGAGTCTAATTTTTTCATTCCAAATTTAAAAATATTCATGGAAGTTATAGTTGCTATATTAAAATTAGTTGTTAAATAAAAGTTTAATAGACTTGAATCAGAGTAACCAGTTATCCATTTCGGATTAGATTTTTTTAAAATAGTATTATCTAAAAAGGCAAGCATTTCCATTAAGAACTCCCCTCCTCTTACTTGAGCAATCATAGATATACTATCATCTTGATATAACTCTAAGAACTCTTTGGCTCTTTCTTCGGGAAGCGCACTTACAAACTTTTTATTAGTTCTAACATTTTCAGTTTCTTTGATTGTAAAACCTAATTCTTCTAAATTACTAATTGCTAAATCTAATCTTAATATATCTTCTTTCTCTACTACTCCACTTGAGGTGGCTGTTATTCCAATTATATCTTTATTTTTAATTGGTCTTGGATATTTAATCATAACTTCTCCTTTATTTCATATAAAAAGTTTAAAGCTTCAATTGGGGTTATATTTAAGATATCTAAATTCTTTATTTTTTTAACTACTTCATTATCTTCTTGTTTAGGTGTTGAAAAATCAAAACTAGTTTGAATAACTTCATATTTTCTCTTGTTACTCTTATCTTCATAAGTAGATAATATTTCTTCTGCTTTCTTAATTACTTCATCAGGAAGTTTAGCAAGACTTGCAACATTAATGCCATATGACTTATCAACAGCTCCTTCTACGACTTTATGTAAGAAAGTTATATTACCATTTTCTTCTAAAGCTGAAACATGAACATTTTTTAATTTTTTTAGTTTCTTAGTAAGAGTAGTTAATTCATGATAATGGGTTGAAAATAAAGTCTTGGCTCCAATTTTATCATGAATATACTCAAGTATTGCATAGGCTAAACTCATTCCATCATAAGTTGCAGTACCTCGTCCTAATTCATCAAATAAAATTAAACTATTCTTAGTTGCATTTAAAAGAGCATAGTTTGCTTCTTTCATCTCAACCATAAACGTTGACTCACCACTTACTAAATCATCACTCGCACCAATTCGTGTAAATATCTTATCGAATATTGGAATACTACAACTTTTAGCTGGTACAAAGGAACCAATCTGAGCCATGATAACTATAATCGCAAGTTCTCGCATATAAGTTGACTTACCTGCCATATTAGGTCCAGTTATCAAAAGACAATTACAATTCTTATCCATTATAATATCATTTGGAACATAATCAAGTTTCGTAACGGCTTCAACAACGGGATGTCTTCCTTCAATTATATTTATTTCATGATTATTATTAAAAGTTGGTCTTACAAAATGATATTTATCAGCAGTCGTTGTTAAAGAAATAAGTAAATCAATTTCACTTATAACATTACTAATTTCTTGAATATTATTTACTTTTTCAATTACTTTACTTCTTAGTTCTAAAAATAATTGATATTCAAGATTAATAATCTTTTCTTCTGAGTTCATGATTATTTGTTCTTTTTCTTTTAAAGCTTGGGTTATATATCTTTCTCCCGTTGATAAAGTTTGTTTTCTAATATAACCAAATTCATCTTTAACTAAAGGAACACTCATCTTACTAACTTCTATATAATAACCAAATACTTTATTATAACCTATTTTTAAATTCTTAATTCCTGTTCTTTGTCTTTCTTCCTCTTCTTGTCTTAAAATAAAATCTTTACTATTATTCTTAATACTTCTTAGTTCATCAAGTTCCGGGTTATAGCCATCTTTAATTAAATTTCCTTCTTTTAAAGTTAAAGGCGCATCAGGATTAATTGATTTATCAAGTAAGTCTACAATATCATCTAAGGTTTCTAAGTCTTTATCATAATTAATCTTCCTAAGTTCTTCTTTAATACTAGGTAATATCTTTAAAGATTTAAGTAATTGATACATATCTCTGGCATTTAAATTACCATAGCTAATTCTACCAATTAATCTTTCTAAATCATAGATATCATTTAAATAATTACTTAAGTTTTCTTTAACTATAAAGTTAGTTAATAAAGTTTCTATATAATTAAATCTTCTTTCTAGTTTCTTAATATTAGTTAAGGGTGATAAGATATTTTGTTTCAGTAATCTAGCTCCCATTGCTGTTTTGGTTTTATCAAGTAGCCATAAAAGAGAATTATTTCTTGTATTATCTCTGATTGTTTCCGTTAACTCTAAGTTTTTCTTCGTATGATAATCAAATAATAAATGGTCACTTTCTAAATTAACAATTACTTTTTTTAAATAGTTTAAACTACTTTTCTTAGTCTCTGTTACATAAGTTAATAAGTGTTTAATTGAAGTTAATAATCTTGAATCATTTATATCTTCATAGATTTTTTTATATTCTGGATATTCTTTTATTTCATTAGTAACAGTGACTAAAATATTATAAATAGTTTTTAAGTTATATAAGACTTCTCTATCTATTTTGTCATTAACTATTATTTCTTTAATGTTATGATTAATTAATTCTCGATATAAACTTTCAAGGTCAGATAAAATCATCGTGTAGATGTCCCCCGTTGAGATATCAGCATAAGTTAAGGCATAAGAATAAGAAAAGTCATACACGCTTGCTATATAATTGTTGTCACTTGCAAAGTTTAAGTTATCTAAAATGGTTCCTTTAGTTATTACTTGAACTATATCTCTTTCAACCATTCCTTTAGATTCTTTAGGGTCTGTTAATTGTTCACAGATTGCAACCTTATATCCTTTTTCAATTAATTTAGAAACATATCCTTGATAAGCATGATAGGGAACTCCACACATAGGAACCCTCTCCGAAAGTCCTGCATTTCTTCCGGTTAAAGTAAGACTTAATTCCCGACTTGCAACCTCAGCATCTTCAAAGAACATTTCATAGAAATCTCCTAATCTAAAGAAAATTAAAGTATCTTCATAGTTATCTTTTATTTCCATATATTTAGCCATCATTGGGGCTAATTTCGTTCTATCTACTTCACTTCTTTTCATACTACCCTGTCCTTTACCTACTTAATTATATCAAGTTTTAAAAACTTTTTCAAAGGTTAGGCAATAATTTGACATTTTATTTTAAGGAGCTATTAAGATGTCATATAGTTCTTGATAATTATCTATATAATTAATTTCTAACTTATTTTTATAAATATATTCTAATTCTTCTATTTCTTCTTTGTTTGCAAGAGGCATATAAATAACTGTAATATTATTGTTAATCGCAGCAATTAGTTTTTCTTTAATTCCCCCTACTTTTAGAATTTTACCTGTTAAAGTAATTTCTCCAGACATTGAAATATTGTTAGTTATAATAACATTTTTTAAGTAAGAAAGTAAGGCTGTTGTAATAGTAATACCTCCACTTGGTCCATCTTTTTTAATGGCATTTGCAGGAATATGGATATGGAAATCATGGTTTCTTATTTCATCAATATTTAACCCAAAGTTTTTATAGTTTCCTTTTATATAGTCGAAAGCTACTTTAATAGATTCTTCCATAACGTCCCCTACTTGTCCTGTTATTTTAACGTTCCCTAAACCAGGATAAGCAATAACTTCAATTTTTACAACATCTCCTCCATATGGTGTATAGGATAATCCTGTCATAACTCCTTTATTGTTTCTTGTATTTTGATTAATTTGATATTTATGAATACCTAATACTAATTCTAATTTTTTATTTGGGTCAACTGGTGTTTTTTTCTCTAACTTACTTACAACAAATTTTCTATAAACTTTATCAAGGACTCTTTCAAGTTCCCTAACGCCACTTTCATGAGTATAGTATCTAATTATATTAGTTAGAGTTTTAGGTGTTAAGTTAAGTTCACTTTCAGGTACTTTATATTCTTTAATAAGTTCTGGAATAAGATGATTTTTAGCTATCTTGATTTTCTCGTATTCTGTGTAACTTGGAACTTCAATTATCTCCATTCTATCCCTAAGTTCTGAAGGAACTGAGTCAATATAGTTAGCTGTTAGAATAAACATTACTTTGGATAAATCAAATTCTTCATCTATAAAATGGTCAACAAATTTACTATTTTGGCCTTTATCTAAAACTTCAAGTAACGCACTTACCGGGTCTCCTTTAATATCTTTAGTCATCTTGTCAACTTCATCAATGATAAATACGGGATTATTAACCCCAATCTTCGAGATACTAGACATAATTCTCCCTGGAGCTGCTCCGACATAAGTTCTCCTGTGTCCAATTATCTCAGCTTCATCATTAACTCCACCTACAGATATTTTAACACACTTTAAATTAAGAGCATCTGCGATACTTTTAGCTATACTAGTCTTTCCTACACCAGGAGGTCCTACTAAGCATAAAATTGGAACATTCTCCCTACTTGTATAATGTTTAACCATTATATGTTCTAAAATTCTTGTTTTAGTCTCTTCTAATCCATAATGGGTATTATCTAAAACTTTTTTAATATGTTCTAAATTAAAATCTTCCTTGCTACTTTTATTCCAAGGTAAGTTTAATAAAACATCGATATAATTTCTAATAATACCAACTTCCGGTGATGTAACTGGACTACTTTTAAATCTATTTATTTCAATTTCTAATCTTTTCTTAATTGCTAAAGGAGCATCTAATTCTTGAATTTTTTCTTCAAGTAAAGTTACATCATCTATATTCTCATGTAATTCTTCTTTTAAAACATTTATTCTTTCTTTTAAATAAAATTCTTTTTGACTATCATCTAACTTCCGACTTACTTTTAAATCTATATCTTTTTCTATTTCAATAATTGATAATTCATATTCTATATCATCAAGTAACATTTTTAATCTTTTAACTGGTGATACTTCTTTTAAATATTTTAATTTTCTATCATGATTAAGTGGTAAAAGATTAGTAACTGTATCTGTTAATCTATCTATATTATGAATATCTTTAACATCATCAAAATCACTTGTATCGGTTGCTTTTACGTATTTATCGATTTCTTTATATAGACTTCTTGACATAGCTATTTCTTCAATAGGGTCTATCTCTTCTTCTTTAATAACTGATACATTTACTTCATATAAAGAATCTTCTTCTTTAATATCTCCAACTATTGCTCTTTTTAATCCTCTTAAAGTAACTCGCATATTACCATTTGGCATATCTATTTTAAGTTTAATCTTAGCAATTATACCTAGATTAATTGTATTTAAGTTTTCAAAGTTATCATCACTTTTTTGATGCATTACAAAGACACAATTATCATATATACTTTCACCTAAAGTTATAGTTTTCTTTAAGTTTTCATCTGAAAATTCGATTTTTATATCAGAATACGGGAAAATTTCATGATTTTTAATGAATAATACTGGTAATTTTGTTTTTATCATGATATTCCCTCCTCTTTTTTTAATTTTGCTTTTTATTATAATCATGATTTCAAAAAAAAACAACCTCTTGACAGGTAAATTTACATCTATTTTTTAAGTTTTTTTTAATTATCTTTTTCTTGATTTTAGAATATAATAAATTGATGAAAAAATTTGTCAAATAAGGTTGATTTTATCTTAATTCTTTGTTATAATCTTATTTGCATGGGGTCATAGCCAAGTGGTAAGGCAGTGGACTGCAACTCCTTGATCGTTGGTTCAAATCCGACTGGCCCCTCCAA
>CANRDV010000069.1 GCA_947629475.1 uncultured Bacilli bacterium | reverse complement strand
TTCATTCATTAACATATCTCTATACTCCTCTTCTTTAGATAAGTTTTTAAGTTTACTAACATAATTCTCAAGTTCAGGTATATCTTTGCTTATCTTATTTAAATCTTTTTCATTATCAATTGCTAATAACTTAAACACTTTCTCCTCTTTTGTAACATTATCATAGCATAAATTAGCATAATAATCAAGATTTATATTTATTATTTTTAAGCAATAGCCTTGAAATTCAGGAGCACTATCGGCTGGAAAATTCCAATCCGTTATTATTTTTCCTGGTATTTCTTGTTTCCTTTTAGTAGCCTTTAATGGATACCAATTAAGATTAACTAAGATTCCTCTGGTTGGTTTTACAAATACTTTTTTCTTTCCTTTTTTGTAAACTACCATATTCATAGAAATATTAGTCTTATCTTCATCTATTTCAAAGTCATAGTATGATGATAATAAATTATTGGCATACATCAAGTTTTTAATAGGATTACCCGAATAGTTATTATTTAATTCTATTAAAATAAACTCATCCTTATAGAAAACTAATAAGTCAACATATTTACTTCTTTCAGTTGCCCTTACTATCGTTAATCGTTCAGTATTTGGTGTAACTTTCCCTTTCACTTCTTCTAAAGGACAATTAAGAATTTCCGAAACTAACCATTCGATTGTCGACAATTCATGTTTATTAAATAAATCATGAAATAGTCTATCATCCTTAATCTGTAAAATCTCATTATTTTCTAAATCAGAAGTATCAACTATAGCCTCATTATTCCCCATTAATTCTTCATAGTTATTTTTTTCTTTCATTAAATCCTCCTTCTTTAGATTGTTAACCGGTCAACATAACCACTATAACATAGAGTGCAACATTTGTCAACTTTCGTAAATTGACAAATTGAGTGTAAATATGTTTGAATTTCCAAAATTGGACTACTTTCAATTATAATTTTGGAAATTGAGAAGGTTAATGTTACATGAATGTCTTAAAAAATGATGATTTGTATCAAGAAAAAGCAAAAAAAATTTTTTTTCAATTCAATTTATAGAAATTTCAAACTCTAATGTAAAATAATGTTAATTTACAAAAAAATAACAAGTATATTTCTTGTTACTTATTTAATTATTTATTAAGGTTAATCTTCTTTTTTAGCAAAGTCTTCAAGGACTTTACTTGTTGCAGTTAGGATTGGAGAAACTGAACCTCCTATATGATAATTATAAATAATCTTTGCAAGATACTCTGAACAATCAGCAATTACTAACCATTTACGACTTTTAGCATCATCACTTATATAAGATAAGTTAGTGGTAAAGACTTTAGTAAATAATCCTTTCTCGTAGGCTTCATCAAATACCTCAACACCCTTAGTAAACATTGCATAAGCTGTAAGCATATAAACTTTTCTTGCTCCTCTTTTCTTAACTTCTTCTGCAACATCAATCATACTTTCACCACTTGCTATCATATCATCAACAATTATTACATCTTTATCTTTAACATCTTTTCCTATATATTCATGTTCTAAGATAGGGTTCTTCCCATCAACTACTCTATAGACATCTCGATGTTTTTCAAAGTGACCTCCAAGTTCACATCCTAACATATTAGCATAGAACCTAGTTCTTTTTAAAGCACCATTATCCGGAGATACCGCAAGTAAATCCTCTCTTTTAACATCTTCAATTGTTACAAACTTTTCTAAAATAATATTGGTTGGATAAAAATTATCAAAGGATGATGCGGGAATTGCATTTTGAACATTTGAATCATGAACATCAAAAGTTATAATATTCTTAACTCCTTGATGAATAAATTCTTGTAAAGCAACCGCACAATCAAGGGACTCTCTTCCATCTCTTTTGTGTTGTCTTGACTCATACAAAAATGGCATGATTAGAGAAACCGATTCAGCCTGATTTCTAATTGCACATAAAACTCTTATAACATCAACATAGTGGTCATCAGGACTTTTATGATTATAATAATTATACATCTTATAAGTAATCGAATGATTTAAAATATCTGTTAGAATAAATAAATCTCTTTTTCTAACACTTTCTTTTAAAACAACTTTCCCTTCTCCATTATTGAACCTAATCTCATCAATTGGAATAATAAAATCTCCCGTTACCCCCATGATTTCTTTTAGATGAGTATTAACACTCTCACCTAACTCATGACAATTATCCATCACGATTAAACCTAACTTCTCCATACTACAATTCCTTTCTATCTATTATAATAATTCATTAGCTTTTTCTTTAAATTCCACAATTAAATTATTTTTTATTTCATCAGTTGTATTTATTTTATTTAAAATACTTAAATTAATATTAACTAAATCATGTAAATTAAAGGGAAAAACATTAAATAATTTACAATACTCATTTAATAAATCTGTATCAAGTGAAGTCATATCAATCGTTGTAAAACAAATTTTTATATTTTCTTTAAATAAATCATAAACAAAATGATTTGCTAACTCTTCATATAAATTAAAGTAATTTTGATATGTAATTGGAAATTCTAAAATTATTTCATTATCTTTTATTATATTTTTAAAGTTATCATCAGGTCTATCCATTATATTATAAATTATTCTTTTAGAATTATAATATACTTCTTTATTTTGATTATCAAGTCTTGTATCTAGTATTACTACATAATCTATTTTATCTTTAATTAATTTATCAAATAAAGCTTGATAAGAATAGAAATTATCTTGTTTAGATTTTTTTATATGAACAAGACTTATACCTTTATTATAATATTCATATAATAAGGATAAATTATCATACATTTTATCTGAATCAATATTTAAATCTATTTCTAAAACTAAATTTATTTTTAAGTTACTTTTATTTATTTCTTCTTTAATAGACTCTATTATATCTTTCTTCTTTAATTTAGGATTAAATAAGTCTAAGTTTAAAAATAGTTCAGCATAGATTAAATTATCATTTTTTAATTTTTCAAGTAAGTTCTTTGTAGCAAGTTTTATATTAGCTAAATTATCAAGTAATTTAATAGCCATACTTCTTGATTTATCATAATCTTTTAAACTATCAAATTCTAAAATATCATCAAGTTCTAAGTTAGACATACTTGAATCCATTAGTTCTTTAATAGTATCCTTAGTTATAGAACCTAAGAAATCAATATGTAAATCAACTTTTGGAAATAACTTTAATTGTTCAAATAAAGTCATTATATCACTTCCTTTTTGCGTATATAGTATATACTATTTTTTAAAAATAAGCAAGTTTTAACCCCGAAGTTTAGTAATTGTATCTTGAAAGTCTGGTGATTTAGTGATTGTTGAACCTGAAACAATGATATCAACATCTCTTAAGTATTTAACATTATCTAAGGTAATTCCTCCATCAACACTAATTAAAGTCTTTAATCCTTGTTTTTTGATTTCTTCTTTTAACATATTTATTTTTGATAAAGTGCTTTTAATAAATTCTTGACCTGGTAAACCTGGTTCAACACTCATAACTAAAACTAAATCAATCTTTTTTAAATAAGGATAAACTTTGGTTATATCATCTTTAGGATTAATAGCAATTCCTACTTTCATTCCATATAAATGACATCTTTCTATAATTTTTTCTATATTATCATTTATATCTAAATGAACACTTATAAACTGTACATTTAAATTAGCATAATCATCTATCATTTTTAAAGGTGATTTAACCATTAAATGAACATCTAATCTTTTTCTTGTATAATTAGGAATTGTTGAATATTCACTAAAAGGTAACGTTTTATTTTTAACATATTTTCCGTCCATTACATCAACATGGATATAATCAACATCGGTTACATTTAATTTTCTTAAAGTCCCTGCTATATTAGGAACCCCTAGGAATGATGCTGATATTTTCATTACTACCACCTCATATCTTTAAATTCAGCTATAAAACTTAAATAATTTTCATATCGACTTTTTAATATTTTGCCATCAGAAACCGCTGCTTTAACATTACATTCTATTTCTTTATCATGCATACAATCTTTATATATACAAGGAAATTCTTGAAATTCTTTAAAAGCATTTCTTACATCTTCCTTACTATATTCTAAGAAAGATAAAGCAGAAAAACCTGGTGTATCTAAAACTCTTATGTTATCTTTTTCAATTATTTCAATGTGTCTTGTTGTATGTTTACCTCTTCCAAGTGCAAGGGATACTTCCCCTACTTTTAAATTTAAATCTTTAAATAACTTATTTAATAAAGTACTTTTACCTGCTCCCGTTTGACCTGTAAAAACCGTTAATTCATTAGCTAAGATTTTTTTAATTTTAGAAAGTTCTGTATTATATAAAACTATATAACCAATTTTTTTATAATAATCAATTATCTCTTTATATTTTAAAAACTCTGTATCACTTATTAAATCTCTTTTCGTTAAACAAATAACAGGTTTTATTTTATTAATTTCTAATTGAACTAATAACTTATCAAGTAAATTGGTACTAAAATCAGGATTTTTAAAACTAGTTACAATAAAGCCTAGAGTTATATTAGCAACATTTGGTCTTATTAACATATTTTTTCGTTCTAAAATTTCTTCAATTACCATTTTTTCTTTATCAATCATGACAAAATCCCCTACTAAGGGAAGAGTTTTCATATTTCTTAGTTTGCCTCTCTCTTTGCAAGGGATAATTTCATCATTTACTTTTACAAAGAACTTATCACTTATAACTTTTACTACTTGTCCTTTCATATGCACCTATTAATTTGTACTATCAGGAGGAGTTGTACCATCATTAGTATCTTGACTATCAGGATTATCCGTTGTTTCTTCATATTTAACAGCATAGACAATCTTTAATGTTGCTCCTTTTACAATTGTGGTTTTAGCTGCTCTACTTTGACTTATAATTGTATTTTCTGGGAATTCATCAGTTTGTTTAGGAACGAATGTTACAACAACCCCATATTCATCACAGAAGTTTTGAATTTCTTCAATTGTCCATTGTTCAGTTACAAAATCCGGATATTCATCAACTATATTTGGAATATATAAAGTTATCTTAGTTCCTTTAGCAACTCTAGTTCCAACTTCTAAATCTTGTTTCAAGATTTCCTGAGCATCATATTCTTTATCATCTTCAATATCCATTTTTTCAATTAAAACATTAAGTCCATATTGATTAGTTAAAATTGTTTTAATTTCAATATAATTCTTACCTGTATAATCTTCAATTGTATAAACGGTATCTCCTTGAGACTCATATAACGTAATCTCAGTTCCTTTTTTAACTTTTCTCTTTATTGCTGGTGATGTTTTTACAATTAACCCTTCAGCTATTGTTTCATCACTTACTTTTTCTATTTCAGCTTTAACATCAAAGCCAGCTTTCCTTAGAGTATCTTCGGCTTTTTGAACCGTCATTCCTCTGACATTTGGAATTTCAATATCGGGAACCTCAGTAAAGTATGGTAATAAAATAAAGATTCCAACTAAGATTAAAACTATAAAGATGAAGATTGAGGCTAGAATCCAAATCCATTTATTTTTAGAAGCATCATCATCAAGAAGACTATCATCTTCACTGATTGGTTTTTCTTCTCTTACTTCTTCTAAAGCAACTGGTTTCTTAGGTTCTTCTCCATCATGTTCGGGATATAAAAATTCATATTTTCTTTCATTTAAACGATTTTCATTTAAACAAGTAAGTAAATCTTCATGCATTTCTTTAGCTGATTCATATCTATTCTTCGGATTTTTAGCCGTTGCTCTTAATATAATATTTTCAACACTTTGAGGAATTGATTCATTTTCAGTTTTAACACTTGGAATTTCACTCTTCATATGTTTAAGAGCAATTTCAACGGCATTATCACCTTTAAAAGGAACATGACCAGTTAATAATTCATAAAACATTATTCCCATGGAATAAATATCACTTTTAATAGTTGCTCCTTTACCACTTGCTTGTTCTGGTGGTAAATAATGAACACTTCCCATAACAGAATTAGTTTGGGTTAACTGGGTACTATTAAGAGCCATGGCAATTCCAAAGTCCGTTATCTTAATTTCTCCATTTTCTTGAATTAAAATATTTTGAGGTTTTAAATCTCGATGAATTATATAAGAATCATGAGCTTCTTTAATACCATCGGTTATTTGTAACATAATATCAATAGCTTCTGATAAAGATAAAGCACCTTTTTTCTTAAGTAATTGTTTTAAAGTCATTCCCTCAACATATTCCATGACTATATAATAAGTTCCAGCATCTTCCCCAACATCATACATTTCAACAATATTTGGGTGTGATAAAGAACTTGCAGATAAAGCTTCTCTTTGAAAACGTCTTACAAACTTCTCATCACCTGCTAAATCTCCTCTTAAAATTTTGATGGCAACATTTCTATCTAAAATAATATCCCTAGCTAAATAAACATTAGCCATGCCACCTTCTCCAATAGTTCTAATTATTTCATAACGATCATTTATTTTTTGACCTTTAGTTATCAATTTCTCCACCTTCTTCTTCTTTTTCTATATAAGCAACGGATATATTATCCGTACCACCAGATTTATTTGCTTCATTAATTAAATAAGTAATTTTTTCTTCAATTTGCATATCACTTATCATTACATCTTCTATTTTACTAAAATCTAGCATATTAGTCAAGCCATCACTTGCTAAAAGTATACCTGAAACTTGATTTTTTTCGACAACATCGAATATATCAGCTTCAACTTCAGGACTTGCACCTAATGCTTTCATTAAAACATTCTTTCTTGGATGGTCGCGGGCTTCTTCTTCCGTTATCTCTCCTGCTTCAACCAATAAATTTACAAGAGAGTGGTCAACAGTTACTTTATGTAATTTTTTATTTTTTATAACAAAACCACTAGAATCTCCAATATTTCCAATTAATAAATAATCTTTTGCTAATAAAGCAAGTACTAAAGTTGTTCCCATTCCAACAGCATCCGAATTATTTTCTTCATATTTAAATATCTGAGTATTAATTTCATTAACGGTATCATTTATCCAAAGAATAGCTTCATCTTTATTTAAATTATGAAAAGTCTCATTAAAATGTTTACTTAAATATGAAATAGCAATCATCGAAGCAACTTCCCCAGCTCTATGTCCTCCCATGCCATCTGCTACTGCTAAAATATATTCATCTTCACTATTCTTTAGAATAATAACACTATCTTCATTATGGTCACGAACTTTTCCAGTATCTGTTAAATAAAAACTTTTCATAAGCCCTCCTTCATGGTTTTCAGTTGCCCACAAGCAGCACTAATCTTTGAACCAAACTCACGTCTAATTGTTACACTTATATTATTTTTCTTTAATGTATCATAGAACTTCATAATTTTCTCTTTACTACTTCTTTTATAACCTATATTTTCAGTTTCATTATAAGGAATTAAGTTAACATAGCAATTCTTTCCTTTTAATAATCGAGAAAGTTCCATAGCACATCCATAAGTATCATTTATATCAGCTAACATAATATATTCAAATGTAACTCTTCTATTAGTTTCTTTAATATAATAATCAATACTTTCCATTAAATCTTTTAAGTTATAAACTTTATTAATTGGCATTAAACTATCTCTTAATTTATCATTTGGAGCATGCAGACTAATTGCTAAATTAACTTGATAAGGAAACTTACTAAATTCATATATCTTAGGAACTATTCCACAAGTTGAAACGGTTATATGACGACTCCCTATATTAATTCCATTACTATTATTAACAATTTCTATAAATTTACATATATTATTGTAATTATCAAAAGGTTCTCCTATTCCCATTATAACAATATGACTAATTCTAATTTTTAAATCCTTTTCAATTACTAATATTTCTTCTACCATCTCACCAGCTGTAACATCTCGTATTTTTTTAATACGACCACTTTCACAGAACTTGCATCCCATATTACAGCCTACTTCTGAGGATATACATAAACTCTTACCATAATCATGTTCCATTAAAACTGCTTCAATAGTATTTCCATCACCAAGTTTAAGTAAGTATTTATTAACTAACTCATCACTTTCTTTTTTTACTATTTCAATTTTACCAAAATAGTAATCGTTATCTAACTTTTCAATTATTTCTTTCTTAATATTAGTAATATCTTTAAAATTATTAATTCTTTTAACATATAACCAATCATATAGTTGTTTAGCTCTATAAGACTTTAAATTAATATTTTTAAAATATTCAACTAAATCATCATAAGTCATATCATATATATTCATATTATAAACTCCCAACTTAATTTTACCACATCAAGAAGAAAATAGATATATAAATTTAACATACTTAACACTTACTTTACATAGAAAAACAAGTTAGGTCTTACTAACTTGCTATTTTAAGGATTACAACTATCACATTTTATATCGAACGGGCTCTGTTCTGTTCCTTCTCCCGAAGTTATCTCAACATCAGATCCCAGATTAATTGATGGACGAACCCCGTACGCACGCGATGACGGCGAATTGTCGGAGAGGCCACCGGTGTAGCCGACGTACCGGACGTTCGAACTATCGTTTGGTGTTATTAACCATATATATATTGCAGTATCTGTGTATCCATTTCCTAACATTGCTGAGAACATTTCTCCTACTCGAGGTAATCCTACATATCCTGTCCACACAGAACTTC
>CANRDV010000068.1 GCA_947629475.1 uncultured Bacilli bacterium | reverse complement strand
AAGAAGATTAATTAGTGTAAAGTTAAACAATGACTAAAATATGAAAAAGGGGGTTTTGTCGCCACCCCCTATAGAATTATTACAAGTAAAAATAAAGATATACCACCATATGCATTAAAGGGATACTTTATTAAAAACGAATATAAAGAACAAAAATTAAATACTTCTAATAGATTTAAAAGTATAAATGAATTATTAAATAAAAAATAGTAGGAATTTAAGTATATGTACAAATCCTTAAGAATATTGTATAATATAGGAGAAAGGAGTAGTTATGGAAATAGTTTATGTAATACTTGGAATAATTATCTTTATCATATTAATATCAATAAGACAAGTTGATGAATATGAACGTGGTGTTAAATTTACATTTGGTAAATATAGTAAAGTATTTAATCCAGGCTGGCATTTAGTTTTACCAATCTTTCAATCATATCGAAAAGTTGATATTAGAACTAAAGCTGTAGATGTACCTGAACAAGATGCAATCACCAAGGATAATGTTTCAATTCGAATAAATGCAGTAATTTACTATAAGATATTTGATGCAAGTAAAGCAATTCTTGAAGTTGAAAACTTCTATTATGCTGTAAGTCAACTTGCTCAAACAACAATGCGTAATGCAGTTGGTGAAGTTAGTCTTGATGAATTATTAAGTAAAAGAGAAATTATTTCTAAGAAAATATGCGAAATAATTGATAAGGCAACTGACCCATGGGGAATTAAGGTTGAAAATGTTGAACTTAAAGATGTAGCCCTACCAGAAGAAATGAAACGTGTAATTGCTAGAGTTGCTGAAGCAGAACGTGAAAAAGAAGCAGTTATTACTAAGGCTAAAGGTGAAGTTGAAGCAAGTAATAACTTAGCAACAGCCGCAGCCAAACTTGCTGAAAACCCAATTGCTGTTCATTTAAGAACTCTTGAAACAATCAATGATTTAAGTAGTGACCAATCAAATACAGTTATCTTTGCTCTTCCAATTGAAGTACTTAAAACATTTGATACGTTAAGTAAGAAAAAATAAGAGGTGTTGGAATTTTCCAACACCTTTTAAAAACTATAATAATTCAGTCATATAAATTGGTATATATATAATACCATTTTCTTCTTTTAAATCTTTAGTATGAATAATTACAGGATTATCCAAATAATCTTTATATTTCTCCTTTAATTTATTTAAAGAAGAATAAGTATATCTACTTCCAGATTTTACTTCAATAGGAATTATATTATGCTTTGAAGTTATATTTTTAGATGAAATTAGAAAATCTATTTCCATAGTTTCTTCTTTATCTTCATGATTATTTCTAGAAAAGAAATATAATTTATGACCACTACTTATAAGCATTTCAGCAACAACATTTTCAAGTATCATTCCATCATTAAATGATAATTTATTAAATAATATCTTTTTATATATTTCTTCATTTATTATATTTTTTTCATTAAAAGTCATTGATAAAAGTAACCCAGTATCAAATAAATAGCATTTTAAACTATTGCTACCAATTCTTTTACTAAGTCCTATATTAGGTTCTGTAGTATTATAAGCAATATTAATTAAAGAAGCATCATTTAGCCAGAAAAAGGCACCTTCATAATTTCTATATCTATTTTTTTCGTTTAAAGAACTAATATTAAACTTTTTTTCATGTTTTTGTAATTGATAAGGAATTGTATCAAATATTTGTTCTACTTTTAAATTTAACTCATCAGCATGTTTCCTTATATCTTCACGATATAAACTTAATATATTTCTTTTAATTTTATCAGTTTTTTCAAAATCTCTTGAAGTTCGATATTCATTTACTGCTTGGGGCATTCCTCCAACAATCAAATATTCTTTGAAATAATCCATAGCTTTTCTATGTAAAGCACTTCCTAAGGGCTTTTTTTCATTAAAACATTTTCTTATAAAATCCATTAAAGTATCATTACCCATAGCCCATAAAAATTCTTCATAATCCATAGGATTAAGTTTTATTTTTTCTTCTTCTGAAGGAATTAAAATATCTTTAACATTTTTCTTAATTGAAATTAATGAACCTGTTTCAATATAATCATATCGATGGTCAGCAACTAAATGTTTAATAGCACTTCTTGCTCTAGGACAAAATTGTATTTCATCAAATATTATTAAAGATTCTCTTTCATATAGTTTAACTCCAAAATATTCAGATAAATAAGTAAATAAGTAATCTAAATTATCTAAGTAATTATCAAATAATTCTTTAACTTCCTTAGAAACTTTAGAAAAATCAATTAAAATATATGATTTATAATTTTCTTTAGCAAACTCGAGGGCTATATAACTTTTACCAACACGTCTTGCTCCTTCAATTAATAAAGCACTTTTACCATTACTTTCCTTTTTCCATTTTAGAATATCATTATATATCTTTCTTTTCATAATTTTTTCTTCTAACTAATTATAGTTTAGCACAAAATCGAAAATAATACAATGACTAATTTGCACAAAATCAAAAATAGTGTGTAATATATTTAATACACGTAAACATTTTTTAAGTTATTTGCTATATAATTATTAAATATTATATCAAATACAAAAATTAATGCAATTTCAATAAAAATGAAAAAAGTAGTTACTGTTCAGATAGAACACGATAAAAATTATATATTTTTTGCTGGAAAAATTTGCTAAATTAAGTAAAAAGTGATGAAAGTCTTGATAGTGGTTATGTTTCTAGCTCTTATGGTATAAGGCCTGCTATAGTATTAAAAAATACTATGACAATATTTGGTGGAAAAGGAAAATTAAAGGCAAACATAGCAAATCTTGAAATGCAAAATATTTATTAACTTTATGATATTATGCTATAATATCAGTAATTTAAGAGATATTATTGTTGATTTAATAATATATTTAAGGAGGCACCGTTATGAATAATGAAAATAAAATTTCTTTACCAAAAGACTTCTTTTCTAAATCTCGACCAATAGTTGATAAGAAAGAAACTTTAAATGATATTATTCCGATTAAGTGGTCTCAAGAAGTTTTAGAAGGAAAAAGACGAGTTTTAGTCAAATCTAAAGGTGAAAATTAAAACTATAATAAAATAAAGATGACAATAAATCATCTTTTTAATGTAATTCTTTACAAATACCAGGATAAGGTTCATAGAAACAATGATTTTTATAACTACCACTTAATCTTTGTTCATACCAATAAGGAACACAACTAGAACCCTTTGTTGGAGCATAAAACCATAAAGCATTAGTAGCAGGATAATAATATTCTCCATTTAAAACTCTTTTAGCTAAGTCTTTTTCTTTAGAAGTTGCTGCTGAAAAGAACAATTCACTATTAATACCTGTAAAAGCTCCTTGTTGATAAATAACATCATAGATTGTTCTCGTATTTTTAAAAGTTAAGCAATTAGCAATTGCTCTATTTACAACTACATTTCCAACCATCAACATTCCAAGTGTCCCCTCCCCTAATGCTTCTGCTCGCATAAGTCTAGCAAGTAAATCTAATTCTTTTTCTGTATATTTAATAACAGGCATAAAACCTCCTTTAATATTATATGTTAAATAAAAATTAGATATTAACTTGATTTAAAAAAATATTTATAGTACAATTAAAATACAGAGAAAATTATTTATTAGATAACTTAAAAGTATGAAATAAATATAAAAGGAGTTAGATTATCATGAAAGAAAATATAATTGATTTATCACTTGAATTTATTGTTCCTCCTAAAGAAACAATAAAAGATTATTTAGAAGAAAAAAATATGACTCAAGAAGAATTAGCAATAAGAACTGGATATTCTTTAAAGTATATTAGAGAAGTAGTAAGTGGAAAAAAAGATATTTCAGATAAATTTGCTTGTGCCCTAGAAAATGCTTTAGGAGTTAATGCTTCTTTTTGGATTAACTTACAGGGATTATATGACCAAGAAATTATTCAGATAAAAAAATATTTTTCTAAATAAATTAGCACTCTCTATTGACAAGTGCTAATTTTTGAGTATAATAGGTATTGAAATATGAATTTAAGTCATATTATAAAAGAGGTGATAATTATGTATCCTAATAATGAAAAGGAAGAAAATGTTTTAGAAAAATATGGACGTGATATAACACTTGATGCTAAAAATGGGAAAATTGACCCGGTTATAGGGCGTGATGAAGAGATAAGAGGGATTACCCGAATTTTATCTAGAAAAACTAAGAATAATCCGGTTTTAATTGGAGAACCAGGTGTTGGTAAAACTGCTATTGTTGAAGGACTTGCTAATAGAATTGTTGCAGGTGATGTTCCAAATAGTTTAAAGGATAAAAAAATATGGGAACTTGACCTTGCAAGTTTAATTGCTGGTGCTAAATATCGTGGTGAATTTGAAGAAAGACTTAAGAATGTCTTAAATGAAATTAAGAAAAGTGAAGGTAGTATCATCATGTTTATTGATGAAATTCATATGATTGTTGGAAATGGAGCCGAAGGTGCTATGGATACTTCTAATATCCTAAAACCAATGCTAGCCCGTGGAGAAATTCATGTAATTGGAGCAACTACTTTAAATGAATACCGAAAATATATTGAAAAAGATGGAGCCCTAGAAAGAAGATTTCAAAAGATTAAAGTATCAGAGCCAACTGTTCTAGATACCATTACAATTTTAAGAGGGTTAAAAGAAAGATTTGAAATTCATCATGGTGTATCAATTACCGATAAAGCTTTAATTTCAGCAGCAACTTTGTCTAATCGTTATATAACAGATAGATATTTACCTGATAAAGCGATTGACCTTGTTGATGAAGCCTGTGCAACTATTAGAGTCCAAATGGATTCTGTTCCAATTGAACTTGATACTGTAACTAGAAATATTTTATCTTTAGAAATAGAAAAACAAGCAATAAAAAAGGAAAAAGACGAGTTATCTAAAAATAGATTAGAAGAAATAGAGCATGAACTTGCAAATTTAAAAGGAGAGGAAGCAAAACTAAAAGACGCTTGGAATCATGAAAAGGAATTAAATGATAAAATTAAAGCCAAAAAGAAAGAGTTAGAAAGTGCCAGATTTACTTTACAAACAGCTGAAAATAAATATGATTTAGAAACGGCAGCACGATATAGACATGGAGAAATTCCAAGAATTGAAAAGGAACTTGAAGAATTAAATAAAATTGAAAAAAATAGAATTTTAAGTGATACTGTTAATGAAGAAGATATTGCTTATGTTATTTCTAAATTAACAAATATTCCTTTAACTAAACTTGTTTCTAGTGAGAAAGAAAAACTATTAGGTTTATATGATAACATGAAGAAGAATGTTATGGGTCAAGATGAAGCATTGAAGTTAGTTTCAGATTGTATTTTAAAAAGTAGAAGTGGTATTAAAGACCCAAATAGACCAATTGGTTCCTTCATTTTCTTAGGTCCAACCGGTGTAGGTAAAACGGAAGTTGCTAAAACTCTTGCTTATGAATTATTTGATGATAAAAGCCATATGGTTCGAATTGATATGAGTGAATATATGGAGAAATTCAGTGTCTCAAGACTTATTGGCTCTCCTCCTGGCTATGTTGGATATGAAGAGGGTGGCGAATTAACGGAAGCCGTAAGAAGAAATCCTTATAGTATTGTCTTATTTGATGAAATTGAAAAAGCTCACCCGGAAGTTTTAAATTTGTTACTTCAAATTCTTGATGATGGAAGAATAACGGATTCTAATGGTCGAACAGTTGACTTTAAAAATACAATTATTATTATGACAAGTAACTTAGGAAGTGAATATGCTTTAAATAATGATACTGATTCGGTTTTAAAAGAATTAAAAGAAACCTTTAGACCAGAGTTTATCAATCGAATTGATGAAATAGTTATCTTTAAACCTTTAACTAAAGAGGTAATTTATCAAGTATTAGATAAAATTATTAAAGAAATAGAGACTAGACTTTCTGATAAAAGTATTAAATTAAACTTAACTAAAGAAGCTAAAGATTACTTAGTTGAAATTGGTTATGATGTAAATTATGGAGCAAGACCATTAAAAAGAGTTGTTTCTAAAACTTTAGAAGTTTTACTTGCTAATGCTTTGATAAGTGGTGAAATTAGTTATGGTGAAACAGTAACCTTTGATTTTAGAGATAATCAGTTAGTTATTAGATAAGGTTGACATATTTAAACTTATATAGTATAATGTTATTAAATTATTTTAAAATTTGTTGTATATTAATAAAATAATAACATATATTATTAGAGGTTGAGAATATGAATTATAATGAATTATTAATGAAATATCTTAATGATTGTGATACAAATGAACCAATTTTAATTGAGGATATCAAGAATTATTTTCAAAACATTATAACTAAAAAAGATGAATATATATCTGTTATAAAAAATATTTATGTATATTTAAATAGATTAGTTAAAAAAGATAAATTAATTCTTTTTGCTAAAGGTATATATTATAAACCTAGCAAAGGTGTTTTTGGCAATAAAAAGTTAAATAGTTATAAAGTTATTGAAAAAAAATATATTAAAAATAATGATAAAATTAATGGTTATGTAACAGGAGCATATTTATTTAATCAATTGGGATTAACTACTCAAATACCTAATAGTATAGTTGTAGTAACGAATATGTGTCCTAATAATAATGAATATGAAAATAAAAAATTGAATGTTAAAATAAGAAAGCCAAAAATTGAAGTTGATAATTTAAATTATTTATATTTACAACTTTTTGATATTATTAATAATAAAGATAATATTAATATAGAAGTAAATAATGTAAAAGAAATAATTTATGATTTTATTAAGAATAATAAATTAGATATGGAATTAATATTTAAATATGCTAAATTAACTAATAATAAGAAAGTTATAGATAAATTATATGATTATGAGTAAAGGAGAGAAAACATGCCTAAAGATATTTTAGAAGAATTGATTTTAAATGTTAATGAAAGAACTGGAATTAGAAATGATATTTTAGAAAAGGACTATTATGTTTGTTTGATACTTAAAGAATTATCTTTAAAACAGGATAGTTTAAAAGCCTATTTTAAAGGTGGAACAGCAGTTTATAAAATTTTAGATGAAATGCAAAGGTTTTCAGAGGATATTGATTTAACAGTTAAAGTTTTACCAGATGATTCGAAAACTAGTAATATTAAACGTTTAAAACAATCTGCTTTAGGTTATGATATACCTAATTTAAAATTAAAATCAGAAGAAACAATTGATAAAAAAGGAAGTATTACAGCATTTTATCAATATGATTCATTATTTAATTTATCTGATTTATTCAAAGCATCTAATGTTCAAATTGAATCTACATCATTTACTGTATCTGAACCTCATAAAACTTATGAAATAGAACCACTTATTTATAAGTATGCCAATAAAGAAGAAAAAAATATATTAAAAACTAAGTATAATATTAGTAAGTTTCCTATTGAAATTATATCCTTGGAAAGAATATTTGTTGATAAAATATTTGCTGCAGAATTTTATTATATAAGAAATCAATATTATGATGTTGCTAAACATTTATACGATATAACCATTTTGTTTAATTATAAGGATATAAAAAAATTTTTAAAAGATAAAAAAGAATTAAGCAAATTAGTTTCTTATAAAAGAGAAGAGGAAAAAAATAGAATTGGTGGAATAGAAACTAATTTAAAAATAAAAGATTTTAGTTATTTAAAATTAAGTTTTAATGAAGAATTAATTAATGCGTTTAAACAAATGCAAAATACATATGTTTTAAATAACAAATATTTAATAAAGTTTGATGATGTTATAAATGTATTGAAAAATATAAAAATAATTTTTAATGATTTATAGACAATAAATGATTTATTCAAATATTGTCTTTTTCTTATTTATACAAAAACTCAACCCATTGTTATTGGATTGAGTAATAATTTAAATATTTTAAATTTAGGTTTACTTCACTTATTTTTTCTTGTGGTAATATTTGATTGTATCATGTGGCTCATATTTTATTATATGTTCTACATTATTATACTTCATAGCTTTTATTTGCTCATCTGTCAATTCATATTCATGTTTTAGGAAACCACGTTCATCATAGATATTTCTGAGATTTGGATTGATACAATAAGAATTTAAGTCGTAATTTAATAATGTTAATTTTTCGGACATAATAGTTTTCTCAATCTCATCAACAATAGCCAAACCTTTACTAAAATGTAACAAAGCACCACATAAGTTTTTCAATTCTTTTAATTCAACAGAATTATTTATTCTTATTCTTAATCTTAAATATTCTTGATAACACTTGTTCCAGGTATTTATATCGTTTTTATTTTTAAGTAATAAAATTAAATCATTTGTAGTCATAACCCCTCCTTTGTTAACTAATTATACAACAACTTGATACAAAAAGCAAGTAAATTTAGAATTAAAATGTGAAAAAATTAATAAAGACAATAAAAAATTATTCAAATATTGTCTTTTTTCTTTAATTTTTTAATTAATTTTTCATGAACTGGTCTAATGAAATCACACATTGTTTCATCTGTTGCTTCTTCAAAAGGAATCCATTTAACACCTTTAGATTCATCTTCTCTATATACAAGTGGTATTTTATCATCTGCTTCCATTAAATATAATATATCTAAATGAAGATGGGCTGAGACATATTTTCCATGTTTGATATGACCTTTTACAGGAGTAGATTGAATCGAAAAAATATTTTTATCTAAGACTTTAGCTTTCAATCCTGTTTCTTCTTCAACTTCTCGGACTGCAACTCCTAACAAATCAGCTTCTCCATCTGCATGTCCTCCAGGATAAATCCACCCATCGTTTATGATATGATAAACAACCACCATTTTAGTTCTTTCTTTATTTACAACAAAGGCTGATGCTGAAAAATGTCCAAAGATATTATCTCTTGTTAAAACATCATCAAAAGAATTAATAAATTTTAAAAATTGTTCTTTATCTCTTTCTTCTTGTTCATCAAATGGGATATAGTTTTCTAATTCTTCTTTTAAATTCATTTTAATACACCTCTTAATAAGTATACCATGATTAGCCCCCAAAAACAATCTTTTTTTATTAACCTGCAAATTTAAATTTAGCCAAAAATGAATTTAACAATTCT
>CANRDV010000067.1 GCA_947629475.1 uncultured Bacilli bacterium | reverse complement strand
TGCATAGTCACTCATCAATGCACAATTATGTTTATATTATACACCTATTAGCCGAACTATGCAAATAACGATTTTAATTAAATAATTTACATATTATTGTAAAGTTATAAAAAAAGTTCTATTTTCTACTTGATTATTTAGAAATTTATGATAATATAAATATATAAGTTAGAAAGGATGTGAACTCCCATGATAAACAAAAATATATGCAATGTATCAAAAACTATAGTTAGCAATATGTTAATAATGGGGGGGGTACATCTAATTTAATACAAAGTATAAAATGTAATAATTTAAGACATAGAAAAGTAGTATATTAATACTATCTTTTCTGTGTCTTTTTATGTTTTCTAAGAAGGAGGAATGTAAAATGGAAAACAAATATTTAAAAGCGCGAAAATGGGTTATCTTAGGAGCGATACTATTAGTATTAACTCTAACAATATCAGGAAGTTATGCGCTATGGAATTATTTTAAGGTTGGTGAAAATCAACGACTGGTTGCAGGAGAAATTTATATGAAGTATACTGAGACAAGTAATACAATAAATATTCAAGATGCTATGCCAAGTAATACTTATGATGAAAATGAGTATTTTCAATTTACCATCGAAGGAAAGAATACTTATACAAAACCAATCTGGTATGAAATAGTAATTAAATGGGGAGAAAAACCAACAGATAGAAATACAAGAATACCAGATGAGTTCATAAGATTTAGATTAACTGAACAATTACCAGATGGTGAAGAACAAGAAGTAATCAAAGAAGGAAAGTATACTGATTTTTCAAAAGGAACAAAAATCTGGGTAAATAAAATAGCAGCAAATTCACCAGAAACAACTATCACATATAAATTATATATGTGGATAAGTGATGAAATGCATTTAGGAGCAGGAGAAGATGCAGCATCATCAGATATGGATATGGATACATGGAATACAGATGCTTTTGCTAGTGTAAAAGTAACAGTAAATGGAGACTTTGAAGAAAAGACACTCGCAATTGAGCAAAAAGAACCAGAAGGAATAGCTAAAGATATAATTAGTAAAGTAAATTCTAATGATAAAGAACTTCAAGCAGTTAATACTGATGGAGCAGCATGTGATTCGCTTGAAGATTGTGAGATTAAAGAATATAGATATTCTGGACCAGAAGTAAATAATTATGTAAAATTAAAAAATACTAATCCAACAAGTAAAGAAGAACAAGATGAAACGTGGAGAATACTTGGAGTATTTAAAGATAGCGATAATGATGAATGGTTTTTAAGATTAGTTAGAGAAGAGAGTTTATCCGAAGATTATCTTCCTGAAACATATAATGTTGGTGATAAAAGTTATAAATTTAAAGTGTCTGATAATAATGTTTATTATGGATATTTATTAGAAGGAATAGATTATGCAAATTCAAGTAATTATTTAAATTATTGGATAAGAGATTGGGAAAAAGCAGCAATAAGTCATTATTTAAATGAAACTAGTGATGGAGTAAATACTGGATATAGAAGTTATTTAGCAAATGAAACAATTAAACTCTTGGAAAAAAGAAAAACAATAGATAAAGATATATCAGAAACTTGGCAAGGTGAAGTAACTTTAATGGATTGGAATGATTTTATGTATGCTTGTTTGAAATCGGAATGGTTGGAAGAAGTAATATTTGAAGATAAATCAGAAACCAATTGGATAGCTAAGTTAAAAGATTCTACATGGTCTACATGTGTTGAATCAGATAGTTGGGTTGCAGGTGGAATGTTAGCATATGATGATGTGCAGAACAGAGCTCCTAGCAAGGGTATCAAACCAGTTCTTAACCTTAAATCAACTGTTAAAGTAAAAGGTATGGGAGATGGAACTTTAGAAAATCCTTACGAATTAGAAATATAAAAATAGAAACCATTTAGGATAAGTATGTAATACTTTCTAATGAATATTAATATATTAAAATAGAATCTAGTATTAATTTAAAAATACAAAAATACTAGATTTTTCTTTACTTTTACTTAAAAATGTAGTAATATATTAAAGTATTTTGGAGGGGATATTAGATGGATAATATTAAAAATATGAGTAAAGAAGAACTATATGAATATTTATTACCTAAATTACTCGAAGTATACAATTCATACTTATTTTTATTATTTGATAGTAATAAACTAAAAAATACTTTTATTGAATTATTATATGAAAGAAGATATGAAATAAACCAAAATAATATTAAAGAGATAATAGATGAAGAATTTCAAAAGATAACATTAGATTTAGTTTCAAAAGATAATTTTGATATAATAAATAATTATACTAAAGTATATAATATAAAAAATAAAAGTTTAAAAAATATAATTAATTATTTAAAAAACTTTGATGATTTTTTAAAATTTATTGAAGTATTTGATAATGAAGAAATTATGTTTAAAATTATTAAAGATAATGAAGTTATTAATTCTTTATTAAAAATAATTGTTAATGATATTGTTTCTAATCCTAAATATAGATATCTTAAAAATAATCCTAAATTAGAATCTTTAATTAGTATTTATTGTATGATAAATAATATTGAATTAGAGGAAGAAGAAATTCCTGATACTATTGAAGATACTGGATATAATATTAAGTCTTTATTCGGAGTTAAAGGATTAGATACTGAAAAATTGTATATTATAAATACTAAAAGAATACCAATTCTTACTTATCAAGAACAATTAGAACTTGGTAAAAGAAAAGAAAAAGGAGATAGAGAAGCTTTAGATAAATTAGTTAAACATAATTTAAGACTTGCTTATTCTATAACTTTAAAATATTTAGATAGAGGAGTAGAAAAAGAGGATTTAATTCAAGAAGCTAATTTAGGACTTTATAAAGCAGCATTAAAATATAATCCTAATTTAGGTTATAAATTTTCAACTTATGCAACTTGGTGGATAAGAGCAGCAATTGAAAAATATATTGCTTTAAATAGTAGAACTATTAAAATACCACTTCATATTGAAAATCAAAGATTAGAATATCAAAAGTTTAAACGAATTTTCGAAGATAAATTAGGAAGAACTCCAACCCTTTATGAAATGCATGAAGAATATAATATGGATTATGATTATATTACTTTAATGGAAAATCTTAGTAAAAGTTTAGTCTCTTTAGATACAAATGTTAAAGATGGAGAAAGTGAAGATACCCCATTATCTTATTTTATTGAAGATAAAAATATAAAAGATTTTTCTAATTTTAATGATTTTAAAGATATAATGAAAGATGCTAATTTAACTGATAGAGAAATTGAAATATTAATTAAAAGATATCAAGATAAATTAACTTATCAAGAAATAGCTAATTTATTAAAGCTTACGAAACAAAGAGTTGAAGTTATTGATAAAACAGCATTAAAAAAAATATTAGATTTATCTGATAAAAATTTAGAATTAGAACCTTATTTAGAAGAATTTGGAATTGAAAAGAGTAATTATATTTTATATCAAGATGCTTTTAAATCTTTAACTAAAAAAATTAAAATATGTAATAATAATAGTAAATTATCAAATATTATTAAAGATTTAAAATTAGAACCTAAAGAATATTTATATTTTATATTAAAATATGCTTTTAAAATGGATGAGATTGATATAGTTAAATATAATTGTATTAAAAAAAATACTTATTATGGAGCTAAAGCTAATTTAAATAAAAAAATAAATGATTATTCAAATAAAGATTTATTATTAAAATATATGAATAATTCAGAAGTTATAATTGAAGAATTAGAATTATCTGATATTTATAAAGAATATATAAATATAAATGAAGAAATATTTAATAAAAGTGATATTATTGAAAAAATAAAAATAAGAGTTAGTTATTATTTTAATAATATAAATGAATCTAGGTTTATTTATATATTAAAAGAATCTAAATTACCTTTAAATTTAATAATATTATTACTTATAAAATATGTATTTAATTTAGAAGATGAAATATTATTAACTAAATATAGTCTTAAAGAAATTAAATATAAAGAAACAAATATAAAGTCTCTTTTAAATAAATCTTTATATAAAGATGAAATAGAAAGTTATTTAAATAATAAAGATTCTTTGATAGAAGAGTTAAATTTAACTTGTATAAAAGATGATAATAAAAAATTAATAAAATAAGAAAAAACCTTGAAAAAAGGTTTTTTATGTGATATTATGTAGCAGGTGATGAAAATGGGTAATATTGTAGGTGATACTTTAATAGATTTAGTTAAAATAATACCTTTTTTATTTCTGGCTTTTATTATAATGGAATATTTAGAACATAAAGTTAAGAAGAAAAGCGAGGTATTAAAAAATAGAAAATTTGGTCCTTTAGTTGGTAGTATTTTAGGAGTTATTCCACAATGTGGATTTTCTGTAATGGGGACTAATTTATTTTCAAGCAGAGTTATTACAATGGGAACTTTAATTGCTATTTATTTATCAACAAGTGATGAAATGTTACCTATTTTAATTACTGGAGGGGCTAGTTTTAAAATTATTGTTTTAATATTATTAATTAAGGTAATAATTGGAATTATAGCAGGTTATTTAATTGATTTAATATATAAAAATAAAACTAAAGAAAACTTTGATATTTGTCATGATGATGATTGTCATTGTGAAGAGGGAATTATTAAATCTAGTTTAATTCATACTTTAAAAATTAGTATATTTATTCTTATTACTACTTTTATTTTAAATACTTTAATTTATTATTTAGGAAGCAATAAGATATCAAGTATTATAAAAACTAATAGTTTATTTGGACCATTTCTAGCTAGTTTAGTTGGATTAATTCCCAATTGTTGTGCTAGTGTAATTCTAACGGAATTATATTTAAATGGAGTAATTACTAGTGGTATGTTAATAGGGGGATTATTAACTGGTGCTGGAATTGGTTTATTAGTATTATTTAGAGTTAATAAAAATATTAAAGAAAATATAATTATTTTAACTAGTTTATATTTAATTGGAAGTTTAGTTGGTTTATTAATAGATTTAATTGGTATTAGTATTTAATTATTTTAGAAGTGATAAAAAAAATATCACTTTTTTCATTTTGAACCTTGATTTTTCTATTGTATCTATAATATAATAATACTTAGTTTTAAGGAGTGATGTTATGTTAGTTAAAATACCAGAGAAAGAAAAAGAGAAAATCTTAACTAAATATCTTAATTATTCTGATTACCTTAAAGGAAAAAACTATTATAAAAACTATATTAAAAGAGCTAGTGTTCAAGATTTAGGTAATAATATTATAAAAGTTTTAACTGGGGTTGAGTCAGAAAGAACAATGGAGATTTATAGATGTAGTGTTAAAATTAATAGAGAGACAAATGAAATCTTGAATATGGATTGTAATTGTATGCAATTTAGTAGTACTTGTAGTTGTAAACATTTAGGAGCTTTCTTATATTATTACTTTGACCAATTATTTGAGTTTAAAATAGATGATAAAACTATTTCTAACTTTACTAAAGATTTATTTAAAAAATTTAATGATAATACTAAAAGAAATGTCAAAGAAGAGGTTCATGTTGAATACGAATTAACAGGTAATGCCAGAAGTATAGATACTTTAGATTTAGCACTTAAAATTGGAACTGATAAACTATATAAATGTAGTAATGGAAGTAAATTAAAAAAATTCTTAAGATGTGTAAGAGATAAAGAAGTCTATGAAATAGGAAAAAACTTTACATATGACCCAGATAAATGTTATTTTTCCAAAGAAAACAAAGAAATTCTTGAGTTTTTAATCATGCTTGTTGATACATCTGGTTATTACTATTATAATAATGATTATTTATCAGGACCTTATAATGTTAAAAAGATGTTATTTTTACTTCAAGATAAGAAATTTACTTTAAATGGGGTTGTTATTAAGAAAATAAGTACTGATTTTCCTTTTAAAACTAATTTAATTTTAAAAGATAATTATCGTTTAAAATTAAATATAAATAAAGACCTTTTAAAGATAACTACAGATTATGAATATATCCAAGTAGGAGATACTTTATATCATTTAGATAATAAAAAAGCAAGTTTAGTAAAAGAATTATTAGATAATAATATAAATGAATTAATATTTGATAATAAAGATAAAGGAAATTTTGTTAATACTTTATTACCTGTTGTTAAAGATAATATTGAAATAGATAGTAAAATAGATGATATAAAGATTACAAATAGTGTTAAAACTAAATTATATTTTGATTTAAGTAATATGGTTATTTGTAATGTTAAGTTTTTATATGATGATGTAGAAATCGATTATTTTGATAACAATAGTGCTATTTTAAGAGATAAAGAATATGAAGATAAGATTGTAAATGATATATGTAAATATGGATTTACAATTGGAAAAAATAAAATTTATTTAGAAGATATTGATATGATAGGGAAGTTCTTAGAAGAAGATTTACTAGAATTAACTGAAAAGTATGAAACTTATACAAGTGAAAACTTAAAGAAAGTAAGAATTGTTAAAGATAATAATATTAAGAGCACTTTTTCAATAGGAATGGATAATATTTTAAGTTATTCTTTTGATTTAGGTAATATTAAAGAAGATGAAATTGTTAATGTCTTAGAATCTTTAAAGAATAATAAAAAGTATTATAGGTTAAAATCAGGTGATATTTTAGATTTAGATGATGCTAGCTTAGAAGAGTTTAATAAGTTAACTCAGGATATGGAGTTATCAAAGGGTGATTTAAAGAATAAAACTGGTGTAATTCCTAAGTATCGAGCAATTTATTTAGATAGTTTAAAAGGAGATAAGTACCATATTATAGAAACGAATAATTTATTTGATGATTTAATTGATAAATTTAATAAATATAAAGATAGTGATATTAAGTTAACTAAAAAAGATTTAGAAATCTTAAGAGAATATCAAGTAGATGGTGTTAAATGGTTAGTTAATATTGATAGAACAGGATTTGGAGGAATACTGGCTGATGAGATGGGACTTGGTAAGTCTATTCAAACTATTTATTATATTAAAGAGTTATTAAAGGAGAGTAGTGATTATAAGTTTTTGATTGTATCTCCAACATCTCTTGCTTATAATTGGGAAAATGAGTTTAATAAATTTGGTAAGGGTATTAAATATAAAGTTATTGCTGGAGTTAGAAGTAAAAGAAGAGAAGATTTAGAGAGTATTAATGATACTAATGTTTTAATTACAACTTATGGACTTTTAAGAGAAGATAAAGAAATATATGATAAGATGCATTTTAAAACTATGATTATTGATGAAGCTCAGAATATTAAAAATGTTAATACCGAAATTACTAAGACTGTTAAGAGTATTAAAGCAGATACTAAGTTTGCTTTAACAGGAACTCCGATTGAAAACTCTATTTTAGAGTTATGGAGTATCTTTGATTTTATCATGCCAGGTTTCTTAGCAAGTTTACCAACTTTTGATAAAAAATATAAGATAAAAGATTTAGAACAAGAAGATGATAATAATAAAATAAGTAGTCTTAATAAATTAGTTTCACCTTTTATCATGAGAAGAAGAAAAAAAGATGTTATTAAAGATTTACCAGATAAAATAGAAAATAATATCTATGTAGATTTAACAAATGAACAAAAGAAGTTATATCTTGCAGAACTTGAAAAAGTTAATAAAGAACTTGAAGAAGTAATGCAAACAGAAGGTATATCAAAAGCAAGATTTTTAATATTTCAATTATTAACAAAGCTAAGACAAATTTGTATAGACCCAAGAATTTTATTTAAAGACTATAAAGGTGGAAGTGGTAAATTAGAAGAATTTGTTAAGGTTGTTAAAGAAATGGCCCTTAATGGTCATAAGATATTAGTATTTACAAGTTTTAGAACGGGACTTGAACTTGCTAAATATGAACTTTTAAAAGAAAAAATTTCATCTTACATTATAGATGGTTCAGTTTCATCTAAAAAGAGAATGGAATTAGTTGATAAGTTTAATAATGATAATACAAATGTTTTCTTTATCATGTTAAAAGCTGGAGGAACAGGTTTAAATTTAACCAGTGCTGATGTTGTAATTCATCTTGATTTATGGTGGAATCCTCAAGCGGAAAATCAAGCAACGGATAGAGCACATCGAATTGGGCAAAAGAAGGTTGTTCAAGTTATTCACTTTATAACTAAGGGTACAATTGAAGAGAAGATATTAGACCTTCAAAGTAAAAAGAAGTTATTAAGTGATAAATTACTTGATAGTAATCAAGAAGCTAATGTCTTTAGTCAATTATCTGAAAAAGATATCAAAGATTTACTTTCTTATGATAATTCTGATGATGATTAGTGTCAACTTTACATATTATTTTGAAATAATATCTTGATTAATCTCTAATTTATGGTATGATTATATTGTAGAGAGGAGTTGACCTAACATGGCTAATATATTAAATGTATCATCAAAATATGTATACAATGTGTTAACTATGGGGGGGGCTTATCAAATTTAATACAAATTAAAATTTTATTAATCGACAAATTTAGACATAGAGAAATAGTATACTAATACTACGCTTTTCTATGTCTTTTTTTCAATTTCTCTCAAAAAGACTTGAAAAGTCCAAGCATTTATTTTATAATATTATTATGATAGAGGGGCATAGCCCCGACGAAAGGAGTTTAAAATATTATGGAAAATCAAAAAAACAAAAGAAAGGTAGTAATAACTTTAGTTACAATTTTAGTTTTAGTCTTAACCATAGGAGGAGCTTATGCTCTTTGGACTTATTCTAAAACTTTAGGTAATCAAACTTTAATAAGTGGAGAAATATTCTTAAAGTATACAGAAGGAGATACAATTAACATGAAAGAAGCAATGCCAAGTGTTACTTATAATCCAGATGAGTATTTTGAGTTTTCAGTAGAAGGAAAGAATAAGTATAAGAAAGATGTAGTTTTTGAAATCTTTCTTGATGAAGGAGATACTCCATCTGGAGAAGAAAACAAAAGTAGAAATGTAAGAATAAAACCAGAACTTCTTAAGTTTAGATTAGTTGAAGTAAAAGGTAAAGAAGAGGAAGAACTAATCCAAGCAGGTTCATACAATGATTTAAATAAAAAAAGAATATGGGTAGATAGAGTAAAAGCAAATACAACTGATGAAATAAAATATACATATAGACTTTATATGTGGATATCAAATGAAGTTAAAATAGGAAATGCTGAAACTGACGATTATACCCCAGAAGTTTGGAATAATAATGTCTTTGCATCCGTAAAAGTTGGAGTTAATGGAGACTTTGAAGAAAAAGAATTAACCGAAGATTATCTAATCTTGAATGCAGAAGATTCGTCTGGAGAAAAATATGATTTATTCCAACCAACCGG
>CANRDV010000066.1 GCA_947629475.1 uncultured Bacilli bacterium | reverse complement strand
ATCTGGTATGAAATAGTAATTAAATGGGGAGAAAAACCAGAAGGAAGAAATACAAGAATACCAGATGAGTTCATAAGATTTAGATTAACTGAACAATTACCAGATGGTGAAGAACAAGAAGTAATTGCTGCAGGAAAGTATGAAGATTTTGAAAATGGTAAAAAAATCTGGGTAAATAAAATAGCAGCAAATTCACCAGAAACAACAATAACCTATAAATTATATATGTGGGTATCAAATGAAATGCATTTAGGTTCAGGAGATGATGCAGACTCATCAGACATGGATATGAATACATGGAATACAGATGCATTTGCATCAGTTAAAGTATCAGTCAATGGAGACTTTGAAGAAAAGACATTAGAAGAAGAACCAAAAACCCCAACAACAGGAGTAGCAACAGAAGTATTAAAAGAGAAATTAGGAGAAGGAGGATTAGTAGGAATACCAACAACATGTAGTGATGAAAGTTGTGAATCAATTACTGATAAAAGTGTTGATAAGTCAACAATAAGAGAATACAGATATTCCGGAGGAACAGCAAATAATTATGTCTACTTCAATTGTCAAGAAGGAAAAGAACAAAATGGAGATAATTGTGAGACTTGGAGAATAATCGGAATATTCAAAGATGAAGCAGGAGAAGAACATATGAAGATAATAAGAAACGAAGTATTGAAATATGCAGATTTTCCAAAAACATATACAGCAGAAGGAACATCGTTTAATATCCAATATAATAATAGTTCATATAACTATGCATATTGGAATAATACGAAAACCGGAACAAATTACAATGACTGGACAACAGCAGGATTAATGTATTGGTTAAATTCAAAAGGAACAGATAGTAGTGATACAGGATATTTGAATAAAATAAAATCTCAAGAAATGATATATGAAGCAACATGGAATTTAGGAAATATAGTATATAGCACAGATACTCCAGTAACAGCATATGAACATGAAAGAGGAAGTAAAACATGTAGTAGCAGTTGTAGTGGAGGAGATATTTGGGATGGAAACCAAGTAACCTGGACAGGAAAAATTGCGTTAATGTACCCAAGTGATATGGGCTTTAGTATGAGTGAAAGTAACTGGACAAGTAACATGTATAACTGGAGCAGCACACAACTAAATACAACATGGTTAAAGGAAAGACATACAGCATCTGAATGGTTCTTGTCGCCGTCTTCCGATGGCTCTAATCGTGTCGCTTTCTGGCGTTCGACTGGTTATGTTAACTACGATTACGCTACTACCAACTACGGCGTCCGGCCAGTCCTTTATCTGAAATCTGACATAGAAGTCACAGAATTAGGAACAGGAGAAGCAGAAAATCCATACCAATTATCTTGTAGTAGTTGTACTGTATCATGAGTGCTAACTACGAGAGTAATTCGCTAATTTGATACATTGATAAGTGAAGAAAGAGTATGTAAGAAAGATATTGTTTAATATGTAAATCTCGCATGTATGTGAGACGTGATTTTTGAAAAATAAGAATATATGTTAATATAGAAACTGATAAATATTAAAGTATTTTATCAGTTTTTTAAACTTTTTAAAAAAAAGTGTGAATTAAGATTGTAAAATTGATTAGTTTGTGGTATTATTTTATTATACGGAGGTATTTATGAAAAATAGAGATAAAGACAAAATTGAAAATTTCGAATTTGATGAAAATACCCAAGAGTATATTGAAGAAGAGGAAAGAAAAGGTCCTCCACTTATTTTGTTGTTCTTATTTACAACAGTTGCTGTTTTATTTGCATTAGGACTATCTTTTTCAACTATAAAGTTTTTAGAAGAAAATGAAACTATTAATTCTTTAATATCTAAAATAACTGGTGATGATGAAGATGATAATAAAGAGAATTATGTAATAACTTATTCAGAAAATACTGGTGGAAGTGGTTCAAATGGAATCTATTTAGTTAATCAATTTCCAACTCCTGATTCTGAGGGAAAAAAGTTTGAAGGAAATAATTATGTTTATAATTTTAGTTTAATAATAGGTAAAAAAACAGTCGGTGCTTATTATGAATTTACTGCTGTTCCTAATTCAACTAATACATTAAATCCGTCATATGTTAAGATATATTTACAAAAAGGAACAAAAGGTGAGCCATTTAAAGATGTTCCATATTCTTATAAAGAAAATGGAAAAGTTAAAGTTTTTACAGATTATAGTGAAAGTGAATATAAAGATGAAACCGAAGGGGTTGTAATTTATAAAGGAGAAATCACTGAAGAAGAAGCTAAAAAGGGAAGAATTGATTTTGTGATGCGAATGTGGATTTCGGAGGATGCCATAGTTGATAATGACTTCAACAATAAAACCTTTGGTGTAAGAGTTAATACGTATGCGGCTTTTACTGCTAAAAGGTGATAATAATGAAAAAAAATGCTGTTGTTGAAACACCATGGCAAAAAGTTAAGTGGTGGTTTAATTTCTTAACAACTATCCTTATGAACTCAGTAATTGTTGTTTTAATAATAATAGGTATTATGCTTGCTTTCTATTTAGTAGATTTAATTATAAATGATGCTAAAGGAGTTACCAAACCTCCTTTATATGGGGCTTATGTTATAGTAAGTCCAAGTATGGAACCTGTTATTCATGTTCAAGATGCAATTGTAATTCATAGAGATAAAGAAATTAAAATTGGTGATGTGTGTACATATTTATCAAAAGACCCAAGATGGTATGGAATTAAAATAACTCATAGAATAATAGCTATTGATGTTGATGAAAATGGTAAAAAAGTCTATATCTTTAAGGGAGATGCTAATAATGTTCAAGATACTTTACCTGTTTATGAAGACCAAATATTTGGAAAAGTTATAATGAGAATTCCTAAAATAGGCTTTATTCAATATTTCTTATCTCAAGCTTATGGATGGATAATCGCTATAGTTGTTCCATGTGTTGGACTTATAACATTTGATGTAATAAAAATTGTAAAAACTGCAAGAATGAAAAAGAGAATAAAAAGAGGTGTAAAAGATGAAGAATAAGATATTACTTGTTTGTGGTTCTTTAATGTTAATAATATTTTTAGTATTTGGAACTTATTTTTGGTATTTATATTTTTTAAGAGTAAATAATATATCTTCATCAACAACTACAACTCAAGATGTTGGTGGTATAACTTTAATTGACAATGGTAAAAATGTCTATGATAGTGATGCAACAACAACTAATCCTGATAATGTAGAAAATATAGATGCTTATGTATTTAATGTAAAAAATGATACTAATAAAAATGGAAGTTACACTTTATATCTTGAAGATGTCCCAATAAATTCTGTTAAAGATGGTTGTACAGAAGAGACTTTATTAAAAAGAAATCAATTAAGATATCAATTAATCTTAGATGAACAAGTTATTAAAGAAGATGACTTAGAAAATATAAAAGATAATGTATTAGATACAAGAACTATTATTCCTAATTCAACAAATCATTATAAATTAAGAGTTTATATAAAAGAAGATGCTGAAAATTGGACTAATAAACATTATCATTATAAAGTATCAATTAAAAAGAATAGATAGGAGAATAAAATGAAACAATTTTTTAGAGAATATTTAAAAATATTTGCTTATGCAACTTTAGGTTTAGTTTTTGTAATAAGTAGTTTTTACTTATTAATTAACTTTTACCATTCAAAAGAAATAGATAAAAAATATTATGTAAGTAGTACTGATAGTAGTTATACAAGTTATAAATCTAAAATAGAAGAAATTAAAAATAACTTAAATACATATTCAAGAAATAGTAAGAAAAATACTAAATATTTAAGTCTTCATACAAGACTTACAACTTGTAGTGAACTTTTAGAAAGTAATGGTACTTTAGCTAATATAGAAATGAATAAATATTATGATTCTTATGATGTTTATAAATTAGGTCAAAAATTCCAAGGAAGTCTTATTAATTCTTGTTGGGTAGTTCAATTAAGTTATTTAACAACTGATGCTGCTCCTTCTGGCTTTGAAGAAGTAATGCCTTTTGTAACTAGAGAAATTGATATAATTGGTGATAAAGTAGAATATGCTTTAGAAGAATTAGAAAATAATGGTAGTTATTTTTATTCAACAGGTATTACAAGTGCAACCATTAGAAACTATTTAAGAGCAGATTACATAGCTATAACTAAATCTTATAATGACTTTGCTGATGTAGTATTACAATTATCTAAATTAATTAATAAAGAAGAAGAAATAGTTAAAGAAAAAGAAGAAGAAGAAACAATAAATGGAGGTGAAACAAATGACCAAAATATTAGGTAAAATCTTCTATTACATTAAGAACTTTGTTTTACCAGTTTTATTTATTGCAACTATATATATAGTTTTAATGATGTTTCAAAGATTAGGAAAACAACCATTTGGTTCTAATTTCTTTGAATTTATTGAAGTAATACTTCCTTATATTTTATTAATTACTTTATTACTAATTGATACTTTCTTAAAACAAGATGAAGTAAGAGATAATTTTTTCTATAACATAACATCTTTCTTAGCAATTGCAACAATATTTATTTTCTGTTATCGAGCAATATTTGATAAAAACTTAATTTTATGGCATAAACTAAAATATGATATAGACTTTAATTATTTTACAGACCAAATTGCTCCAATGAAAACAATTTTATATTTATTATCTGCTGCTAATATTATGTTAATTGTTAGAGGTCATATAAAAGATAATCAAGAATTAGAAAAAGTAACTGAGGTAAAAGAAGATAACTTTAAGATAGAAGAATCTTTTGATGATAATTTTGTTATAGATAATCATGAAGAGTCTTTTGAAACAGATAAATATGATTATGAACAAGTTATTAATAAAAAAGAAGAAGTTAAAGTAAATAATAATAATAGAAATAATAATAATCAACATAAAAATAAAAATTATTATTATAACAATAATAAAAATAAAAAGAATAATTACTATAAGAAAAATAATAATTATTATAAAAATAATAATAAACCAAAAAATAACACTCAAAATAATAACAATAATAATCAAAATAAAACTAAAAAATCATTTGATTTTTATGAATAATAATTATAATTTAAAACATAATGTCTATGGTGATATTATGTTTTATTATATTATTGAAGTATTAACTAGTTTATTTATTATATTTATAACTTATACTATCTTTAATAAAAAAGAAATAACGATATTAGAAACAATAATATTATTATTTGTTTTTAATATATCTTTGTTTACTATTTATTTTAATTTAAATATTATATATTTACTTATATTATCTTTAATAATAATAACTACTTATTATTTATATAAATTATTAATAAATAAAGATATAAATAAAATAATAAATGATAATAATATCTTAATTAATCGTGGTATTATTAACTTTAATGCTTTGATAACTAATAAATATACATATGATAGATTATTATATAGATTAAAAAAGAAAGGTTATAATAATCCTAATCAAATAGATTATTGTATTAAGAATAATAATGATTTAATAATATTTAAGAAAGATTCAGTTATCAATTATCCAATTAGTATAATAATAGATGGTAAAATATTAAAAGATAACTTATTTAGTATTAATAAAAGTATAGAATGGTTAGATAATAAAATAAATGATAATAACTTAGAATTAAAGAATATTAATTATGCTTATTATAAAAATAAAGACCTTTATTTTATAACAAATTAGTTATTTACTTTATAGAAATTATATGATATTATTGTATCAAAGGGAATGATACTTATGAGTAATAAAATAAAAGTTCCAACAGGAATAGATGATTTTAAAATTGTAATTAAAGAAAACTATTTATATATTGATAAGACATTATTTATTAAAGAATTAATAGATGATACATCAAAAGTACTATGTTTTAGAAGACCAAGAAGATTTGGTAAAAGTTTAAATTTATCTATGATATATTATTATTTTAGTAATAATTATGATTATAGTTATTTATTTAAAGGTTTAAATATAATAAATCAAGATGAAAAATATTTAAAAGAAATGAATAAATATCCAACTATATTTTTAAGTTTAAAAGATTTAATAAATAATACTTATCCTGAATTTATAAATAAATATAAAACAATTATGTCTAATTTATACAAAGAACATAAATATGTTCTAGAAAACCCAGATATAGATGAAAATTTCTATAATAGAATAATTAAAATGGAAGAAGAGAATGAACTTGCTGATGCGTTATCTTATTTAGTAGGATATTTAAACAAATATTATAATGAACAAGTAATAGTATTATTAGATGAATATGATACACCAATTTTACATGGATATGAAAAAGGATACTATAGAGAAATAATAAATTTTATGAAACAATTATTTGTAACAACTTTTAAACCTAATCCAGTTGATTCACCTGTTAAAAAAGGAATAATAACAGGAATATCAAGAATAAGTAAAGAAAATTTATTTAGTGATTCCAATAATATAAATGTTTATAATGTAACGAATAATAAATATTCTAATTATTTTGGATTTACGGAAGAAGAAGTTAACAATTTATTAGAAAAATATGGTTTAGATTCTTCTAAAAATAAAGTTAAAAAATGGTATGATGGATATTTATTTGGTAATAATACTATTTATAATCCTGTTAGTATTCTGTATTATTTAGAGAATCAAGAATTTGATTCTTATTGGACTAATACAGGTGGTGTTGATTTACTTAAGAATTTAATTTATAATTTAAATAATAAAAAAGAAATATTAAATAGTTTCGAAGATTTATTAAAAACTGGTTATATAGAACATATTAATTTAAATGTTAAAATGGATTTTAATACTTTAAAAGGAAATAGAGATAATATTTTTACTTTATTTATGTTAAGTGGGTATTTGACTCCAACTAAAAATGTAAATAAACGTGATGCAACTTTAAAAATACCTAATTTAGAAATTAGAGAAAATTTAGAAAATATAGTTAAAGATTGGTTTACTGCGGGACCTTTAAATAGTTATGATTTTACAGAATATTTATATAATAATAAGTTAGAATTATTTAAAACTACTTTCGAAAATGTTGTAATAGATAGTTTTAGTTATTATGATGTACCTAACAATAATAATGGAGAAAACTTCTATCATGCATTTGCAATGGGATTATTAATGTCAGGTTCTAGTAATTATGAAATAACAAGTAATCGTGAAGCAGGTTATGGAAGATATGATTTAATTTTAAAACCATTTAATAAGAATATAACGGCTTATATAATTGAGTTTAAAGTTTCAGATTCAGACTTTGAAAATACAATTGAAGAGGGATTTAAACAAATTGATGAAATGAAATATGAAGTAAGTTTAAAAGGATATAATCTTGTTAAAATGGTAATAGCCTTTAAGGGTAAAAAATTAAAGATTGAAACAAGATAGCATATCAAGTAAAATTTGATATGTTTTTTCTATAGAAAAAAATCTACACATTAGTTAAATTTTTCTTTACTTTCAATTAAAAATATAGTAATATATTAAAAAGTTGGGGTGAAAGTATATGGATAAAGAAAAATTATATAATACTTTATTAGAAAATATATTAGATGTATATAATTCATATTTATTTTTATTACTTGATAGTAATAAATTAAAAACTATACTAATTGATAGATTATATCAAAGAAAAGATGAAATTAATAACAATAATGTTAAAGAAATAATTAAAGAAGAATTTGATAATATTACTTTAGAAATATCTAAAAAAGATTATTTTAAGATAATAAATAATTATACTAAAGTATATAAAATTAATAATCAAAATATAATAGAAATAGTTAATTACTTAAGAACTTTTGAAGAATTTTTAGAATTTATAAATGTATCTGATAATGAAGATATTATGTTTAAAGTAATTAAAGATAATAACTTCATTAATTCTTTATTAGAAATATTAGTTAATAACATTATTTCTAAAAAGAAATATAGATATATTAAAAATAATCCTAAATTAGAATCTTTAATTAATATCTATTGTATTATTAATAATATAGATATTGATAATATAGAAGAAGAAAAAGAACAAATAAATATTGATTATGATATTAACCATTTATATAGAAATGGTAGACTTGATACTGAAAAGTTATATGCTATAGAGATAAGAAGAATACCTGTTTTAACTTATCAAGAAGAGATAGAACTTTCTAAAAGAATAAAAAATGGTGATAAGGAAGCTCTTAATAAATTAGTTACTCATAACTTAAGATTTGCAGATAGTATTGCTAATCGTTATAAAAATAGAGGAATGGAATTAGATGATTTAAGACAATCAGCAAATGAAGGTTTAATGAAAGCCGCTATAAAATATAATCCTGATTTAGGTTATAAATTTTCAACCTATGCTGCTTGGTGGATTAAACAATCTATAACTAGAATGTTCGAAGATGATGCAAGAACAATTAGAGTCCCTGTTCATGCTGATGCTAAGAAAAAGAAATATTTAAAGTTAAAAGAAGAGTTATGGAGTAAATTAGGTCATGAACCCAATTATTATGAAATGCAAGATGAATATAATATGGATTATGATTATATAACATTAATGGAAAGTATTAGTAAATCTATTTCTAGTTTAGATGAAACTCTAAAAGAAGAAGATGAAACTATAAAAAACTCTATCGTTGACTTAATAAAAGATAAAACAATAGTAGACTTTGATAATATAGATTTATTCGAAGAAATATTTAAAGGAATAAAAATAAGTAAAAGAGAAAAAGAAATCCTTGAAAGAAGATATAAATATGATGAAACCGGAGATATGGTAGCTTTAAGATATGGAATTACTAGACAAAGAGTTAATCAAATAGAAAGTAAAATATATGCAAGATTATTAAAAAATCCCCAAAAACGTTTAGAACTTGATATGTATAGAGAAGAATATTGTATATCTAAAGGTGAATATGTAAATGATATGGATAAATTAAATAATGTTGTTAATAAGATATTATTTAAAATAAAAAATAATGAATTAGATAATAAAAGATTATTTAATTTATTTAAAGAACTAAAACTAAGTTCTTTAGATATCTTATATTTTATATTAAAATATGCTTTTAAAATGGATGTTAAAGAAATTAATAAATATAATATTATTGAGAGAGAAAATTGTAATTCTATTGAAAAAAGAATAAGAGAAAAAATAAAATTATCTTCTTATAAAGATGAATTATTAAGTTATCTGAATAATTCTAATAAAATTATTGAAGAATTAAACTTATTAGATTTATATAATGAATATTTATTAATATATATAGATAAATATAATAATGGTACTTTAGAAGAAAAAATATTATTAAAAGTTAGTTATTATTTTAATACAAATGAATCTATATTTATTAATTTATTAAAACAATCAAAGTTTTCTATTAATATGATTTTAATATTAATATTAGAAAAAATATTTGAAATTGATAATAGAGATATAAATTATAATCGAAGTTATACTTTATCATTAGAAAGAAAAATTAAAAGATGTTTAAATTTATCTTGTTATAAAGAAGAAATAAATAATTATTTAGATAATAAAGATTTAGTTTTAAAAGAATTAAATATTGAAGATTTAAATAATAAAAAATTAATTAAAAAATCGTTATTTGCATAGTTCGGCTGGTAGAATAAAATTATTTACTAGTAACTTCAAACAATTCTCTATATTTTAAA
>CANRDV010000065.1 GCA_947629475.1 uncultured Bacilli bacterium | reverse complement strand
GTTAATCTAAAATCTGATATCAAGATATTAGGAGGAACCGGAACGAAAGAAGATCCATATCGAATAGAAGGGGATAAAGAGGTAGCAAAAGCAGATGACAAACTAAATAGTAGAGTAAGTGGAGAATATGTAAATTTTGATGGAAAGAAATATAGAATAGTAGGAATAGAAAATGACACAACAAAATTAACAAGTGTAGATTATGTAAGAAGTGGAAGTTCAGTAATGACAAAGAACTTTTCAAGTGGAACAACAAATTATGGCGAAGTTGGAACAAGTACAAGTTATTGGGCAGGATATTTGAATAATACAACAACAAGTGGATGGTATGGAAGTATAAGTGCTGAATATAAAAACATGTTAGTGCAGGGAACATACTATTTGGGACAATATGGAGGCAATGTGAGTTATAAGAATACAATATGTAGTGCAAGTAATACAACAACTCCAACAAAAACATGCAGTAGGCTAAGTGGAAGTTCTGTGTGGACAGGATATGTAGGATTACCTCGAGTAGGAGAAATGTTCTCAGCAATGTTAGGAAATGGAAACACAGATACGGGAACATCCATATGGTTGATAACGCCATATAGTAGTTCGAGCGTCTGGTTCGTCTACTACACCGGTAACCTCAACAGCAATTCGCCGTCCTCGATCGCGAATGGGGTTCGTCCATCCATCACCTTAAACTCTAATGTTTATATAACCAAAGGAGAAGGAACAGAAAAAATTCCTTATGAAATAAAATGTGATAATTGTAATACATAGGTCTAAAAAATCTATGTATTTTTTCTTAAACTATTTGCAAAATAATAATTATTTGATATAATTAAATAGAAATCAGAATATAGAAGGTGCATGATATGTATTTAAAAGAAATTGAAATATCAGGATTTAAATCATTTGCTGATAAAATTAATATAAATTTAAATAATGAAACAACTTGTATAGTTGGACCAAATGGAAGTGGTAAAAGTAATATTGTTGATGCGATTAGATTCGTACTTGGAGAACAATCTGTTAAATCTTTACGAGGAGACACCTCAATGTCTGATGTTATATTTAATGGCTCTAAAAATCGAAGTTCCATGCATGTTGCAAGTGTTATTTTAACATTTGATAACTCTGATAACTACTTAACGGTTCCTTATAATACAGTATCCGTTAAAAGAAGACTTTATAAAACTGGAGAAAATGAATACTTTTTAAATGGCGAAAAATGTAGACTTAAAGATATAACTGATTTATTACTTGATAGTTCCGTTGGAAAAAACTCCTTTAATATAATAGGACAAGGAGAAATATCTAAAATATTATCTAATTCATCATATGATAGAAGAATAGTTATTGAAGAAGCAGCTGGTATCTTAAAATATAAAAAAAGAAGAGAAGAAGCTTTCAAAAAACTTGATAAAACAAACCTTAATTTAGATAGAGTAAATGATATAATCGGAGAAATTGAAGGAAGAGTTGAACCTTTAAAAAGACAAAGTGAAAAAGCCTTAGAATATCTTAGTACTAAAAAAGAATTAGAAAACGTTGAAGTATCTTTATTAACTGAAGAAATAACTAATATGAATTTAGAATATCAAGATACAAAAAGTAAAATAAAAACAATTGAAGATAACTTAATTAATTTAAATAAAGAGTTAAATAATCCAGAAATAGATAACTTAAAATTAAAAGAAATTAATATATCTAAAATTCTTCAAGAAAAGAATAATGATTTAGTTAAAATAACGAAAGAAAAAGAAGAAATAAATACTAAGAGATTAATAATTAAAGAAAGAAGTAAATATGATTCTAATGATATAAAAGTTCATGAAAATATTAATTATTTAAAAGAAAATAAATTAAGTTTAGAAAATAGTTTAAAATTACTTAATAAAGATTTAGAAAACTATACAATTACGAAAAAAGAATTTGAAGATACTTTAAATAGATTAATAGATGAAGAAGATAATTTAAAAAATAAAAAAGAAAATGATTTAAAAGAATATAATTATAAAACTAAAGAATTATTAAGTTTAGAAAATCGAATTGAAGTATTAAAAAGTAATATAACAGATAATGTTTATTTAAATAGTAATACAAGAAGTATTCTTGATAATCCAAGGTTAGTTGGGGTTCATGATGCTTTAGGAAATATTGTTAAAACAAGTAGTAATTATGAAAAAGCTTTAGATGTTATAATGAATAGTATTAAGAATTTTATAATAGTTGATAATCCTAATGTTGCAAGGGACGCTATAGAATATTTAAAAACTAATAAACTTGGAAGAGCAACTTTTTTACCACTTGATGTTATAAAACCAAGATTTGTTGATTTAGAGACTTTAACTTTATTAAAGAAAGAAATAGGTTATTTAGGTTTATTATCAGATTTTTTAGAATATAAAGGGATTTATCAAGATATTATCTTAAATCAATTTGGTAATGTTTTAGTTATAGATAACTTAGATAATGGTAATAAGATAAGTAAAATAATTAAAAATAAATATCGTATAGTAACACTTGATGGAGATATTATTCATGTTGGAGGTAGTATAACTGGTGGTTCTTTAGATAACATTAAAAGTATGAATAAAACTAAAAATGAAATAAATGATTTAGAAGTTAAAGTTAAATTAAATAAAAATATTTTAGAAAATCTTGAAAAAGAAATATCAGATATTGATAACAATATAAATGATTATGATAAGAATATTTATAATAATCGAACTAATTTAATTAGAACTTTAGATTCAATGAATAATTTAAAAACTAATATAGATAATACTACTAAAAATCTTGAAAGTGTAACTTTAGAACTTAAGTCTTTAGAAGGAGATAAAATAGATGAAAGTGAAGAATTAGATAAATTATATTATGCTAAAGACCTTTTATGTATGGAACTTGAGAAAGATATTAATAAACTTATTAAAGAAAAAGAAGAATTACAAAGTATTATTAGTGAAAAAGAAGGTATTAATAAAGTAAAACTTCAAGATAAGAATAAATATGAAAAAGAATTAAATAACTTAAAGATTATAGAAAATAATTTAAATACTAAGTTAGATAATAATTTAAATATTTTAAATAGTGAATATAGTCTTACTTATGAAAGAGCAAGAGATGAATATAGTTTAGAAATGAGTATAGATGATGCAAGAAGTAAAGTAGAAAAGTTAAGAGATACAATTAAAAGTATTGGTATGGTTAATCTTGATGCAATTGATGAATATAAAGAAGTTAATGAAAGATATACTTATTTAAGTAGTGAACGAGATGATTTATTACATGCTAAAGATATGTTATATTCAATTATAGATGAGATGGATGAAGTAATGCAAAATGATTTTTTAAATACATTTAAGGAACTTGAAGTTGAATTTAAAAAAGTCTTTAAAGAAATCTTTAAAGGAGGAGAAGCTAGTTTATCTTTAACAGACCCAAGTAATTTACTTGAAACTGGAGTTGATATTATAGCATCTCCACCTGGCAAGAAATTAAAAAATATTCAAGCTTTATCTGGGGGAGAACAAACTTTGACGGCTATTAGTTTATTATTTGCTATCTTAAATATAAGAAATGTACCTTTTTGTATTTTTGATGAAGTAGAAGCAGCTTTAGATGAAGCGAATGTAGATGTATTTGGAAAATATTTAGATAACTATAAAGATAAAACCCAATTTTTACTTATTACACATAAGAAAAGAACTATGGAATATGCTAAAACTTTATATGGAATTACAATGCAAGAGTCTGGAGTATCAAAACTAGTAAGTGTTAAGTTAGAAGATAATTAAATTAAAAAAATACTATTAAAATAATTAAAATTATGATAAAATGAATTAGAAAGGAGTTCGTTGTATGGATAAAGAAACTATTGATAAGATTCCAAGTGAATATAAGCCAATTAGTATGTGGGGTTATTTTGGATATCAAATTTTGTTTGCTCTTCCTTTAATTGGATTTATTTTCCTTTTAATCTTCTCATTTGGAGGAACAAGCAATAAAAACCTTAAAAACTTTGCTCGTTCATACTTTTGTTATTTAATTATTATGTTAATTATAATAGCAATTATTATTTCAACAACTGGTATAGGAGCTGCTATTAGTAGTTTAAAATAATAAAAATTTAACTTTATATGTCAAGTTAGTTAATTCTAACTTGATTTTTTTTAAAAATTCTAAAAGTTAATTGTAATTACTTAAAATATATGGTATTATATTATTAAGAATAGAGGGATTAACATGATAACAAAAGATAATATACTTACATATGCATATAAAGGATTAGCAGGATTAATATATTTAATAATTGGTAAAAAAGATAAAATACGAGATTTATTCTTTGAAGAAGATATATTTAAAGATGTAAAGAGAAATACAACTAGATTAGAAGAAGCTAGTAATGCTGTTCAAGAATTAGAAAAAAATCCATATCGCTATAAATATAAAAAGCCTAATGGTAAACTTGCAACTGGTACCTTTGATGCTTATAATGCTGAACAAGTAAAAACCTTTTTAACTAATGAAGGTTATGAAATAACTGAAGTTCAAGAAATAAAAAAAGGTACTCTTAATGCTGATATAATGCTAACATCCCCAATAAAAGTTGGAGAATTATCATTTGCTCTTGTTCAAGTATCAACTTATTTAAGAGCAGGAATTTCTTTAATTGAGTCATTTAGACTTCTTGCTAAACAATCACAAAAACCAATTGTAAAAAAAATATATAATATGGTTGTTTATGATTTACTTGCTGGTGAAAGTTTATCTGAGGCGATGGCTAAACAACCTAAAGTATTTCCTAAATTATTAACTAATATGGTAAAATCTGCTGAATTAACCGGAGATTTACCAACAATCTTAGATGATATGGCTAATTATTATGAAGAAATAGATAAAACTAAAAAAGAATTAAAAAGTGCTATGACATATCCTACTATAGTATTTGTAATGGCTATTGCAGTTATCGTATTTGTACTTAATTATATAGTTCCTCAATATGTAGATATGTTTTCAAGTTGGGGTTCTAATTTACCTGGAATTACTGTAATGACAATTAATTTTAGTAATTTTGTAAGAACTAATTTAATTGAAATGTTAATTATTATAATTTTAATATTATTATTATATATGTTTTGGTTTAAAAAAGTTACTCAATTTAAAGCATTAATGCAATATATATATTTAAAAATACCAGTTGTAAAAAAGATTATTATGTATAGTGAAGTATCTATGTTTGCTAAAACTTTTGCTTCTCTTTTAAATCATGGAGTATTTATAACTGATAGTATGGATGTTTTAATAAAAGTATCAGATAATGAAATATATAAAAGAATAATAGTTAATACAGTAAGAAATTTAAATCGTGGTGGTAAAATAAGTGAAGCATTTAAAGATAGTCCTTATATTCCTTTAGTTGCTTATGAAATGATTGTTACTGGAGAAGCTACTGGTAAACTTGGAACAATGATGGAAAAAGTTGCAAGTTATTATGATAATTTATATCATAATGCAACTAAACAAATTAAAAGTTTAGTAGAACCTGCCATGATTGTAATGTTAACTGTTGTTGTTGGAATAATCATTATTTCAATTGTAGTACCAATGTTTGACTTATATCAAACAATTGGAACAGTTTAGGAGTCCTTATGGAAGTTTGTTATTATATTAGTTTCTTTCTATTTGGACTTTGTTTAGGTTCTTTCTATAATGTATGTGGTTTAAGAATACCTAAGGGAGAATCTGTAAATAAACCAAGAAGTCATTGTCCAAAATGTAATCATAAATTAAAATGGTATGAATTAATACCAATAATTTCCTTTATTATTCAAAAAGGTAGATGTCGTGAATGTCATACTAAACTATCTTGGTTTTATCCTTTTTCAGAACTTGCAACCGGAATTTTATTTACAGTTTGTTATCATTCATTTGGTTTTTCTTATGATTTAATAATAGCTCTTACATTAGTTAGTACCTTTATTTTAGTTGTAGTTTCAGATATTACTTATCTATTAATACCTGATAGATTTATTATAATACCATCTCTTATAGTAATAATAGTAAACTTTATAAATAAAGGTTATGAATATGGATTAATTCAAATAGCTTATGGAATACTTTCATTTACTTTTATGTATTTAATAATGTTACTTGGTAATAAATTATTTAAAAAAGAAAGCATGGGAGGTGCTGATATTAAACTAATGTTCTTAGTTGGAGTAACCTTAGACCCTTTTCTAACTATTTTAGTTATTTTCTTAGCAAGTTTTATTGCTTTACCAGTATCTTTCTTTTTACTTATCAAAAATAAAGAACATGTAATTCCTTTTGGTCCATTTATAATAGCATCTTTCTTAATAGTTTATTTTACGAAATTAGATATAAAAGAAATATTTACAAATATATTAAACTTTTTTTAAATCTTGCCAAATAGACAAGATTTTTTGATAATTTTATGATATAATTTGAGTGGTGGAGGAAAGTATGGAAAGAGTTCAAAAAGTAATAAGTAATTTAGGTTATGCGTCAAGAAGAGAAGCAGAGAAACTAATAAGTGAAGGAAAAGTATATATCAATGATAAAAAAGCAAGTCTTGGAGATAAAGTAAGTAGTTCTGATATTATTAAAATAGATGGTAATATACTTGATAAGAATAAAAATACAAAAGTATATTACTTATTAAATAAACCAAGAGGAGTTGTATCAACTGTTAAAGATGAAAAAGGAAGAAAGACAGTTATTGATTTAATAGATACAAAAGAAAGAATTTATCCTATTGGAAGACTTGACTATGATACAACTGGTGTATTATTACTTACTAATGATGGAGAATTAACCAATAAACTATTACATCCAAGTAATAATATAGAAAAAGTTTATCTTGCAAAAATTGAAGGTAAAATAACGGGAAATGCTATTAATAAATTAAAAACGGGAGTTATGATAGATAATATTAAAACTAGTCAATGTTACGTGAAACTTAAAAGTTATAATTTAAAAACAAATACTTCAATGGTTGAAATAAGAATCCATGAAGGACATAACCATCAAGTTAAGAAAATGTTTGAAAGTGTTGGATATAAAGTAGAAAAATTAACAAGATTAAGATTTGCATTTTTAGATACTACTAATTTAAAACCCGGTGAATATCGACTTTTAACAATTAAAGAAGTAAAAAAGTTATATAGTTTAGTTAAGTAGGAGAATATATGTTAGAAACATTATATATATTATTTTGGTTATATGCAATTCTTGGTTATTTAATGGAAGTAATTAGAATATTTATAAAAGAAAAAAAGTTTGTTAATCGAGGTTTTCTACTAGGACCTTATTGCCCAATTTATGGAGTAGGGGGTGTTTTACTTTCTCTAATAAATGGTTATAAAGATGACCCTTTCATAGTATTTTCTGTAAGTATTGTTATTTGTAGTTTTATAGAATATTTAGCAAGTTATATCTTAGAACTAATTTATAAAGTTAGATGGTGGGATTACTCAGATAGATTTTTAAATGTTAATGGAAGAATTTGTTTAACTAATACAATTGAATTTGGTGTTTTAGGTATGTTAATTGTTTGTTATTTTAATCCTATTTTAATAGACTTTATAACAAGTATTAATATTAATCTAAGACATATAATTTCAATTACTTTATTAATTATAACTACTCTTGATATTTTTATTACTGGAACAATTCTTTTTGATATAAGGGAAAATGTATTAAAATTTAAAAATAAAACTATTAATATCTTTAAATCTAATAAAGATAATACAGAAGAAGTAAGTAAAAAAGTAAAAGAAATGTTAAAAGAAAAATCATTTTTACATAAACATATGTTAAAAGCTTATGATAATTTAAAAGTTTATAAGAATCATTTTATTAATAAAACTAATAAATTAATTTCTTATAAAAATTGGGAAAAGATAGAAGATATTTATATGTTAGTATTTTCTTTAAGTATTGTACTAGGTATTACTATAGGTGGTATAGTTAAAAGAGTTGGCTTTTGTATTTGTATATTTATGTTAATTGGAATAATTATAGTAAGGATGGTTGGTAAAAGAAAATGAAAGATAATTTTACAAAACATATTAAAAATGATTTATATTTATCAGATTCAGATATTGAAATATTAGAGAAATATGAGATTGATTATTTAAAGTTTAAAAGTGTTAAAGAGTTAATGTTTCAAATTGAAACTATATTAAGAAATAGTGATACAGAAGATGATTTAGAAGATTTACTTATTAAGTTATCAGATTATAACTATTATTTTCAAACTAATAAATGAAGTAATAGTTATTTTTTTATATCATAAAATTTAAAGAGGTGTATATGAAGAAAGTTTTATGTGTTTTTTTACTTTTATTAGTTGTGTTTAGTATAAGTCCTAAGGTTTATGCTAGTAGTGATTTACTTCAAAATGCTAAAGCAGGGTTATTAATGGATGTTGGAAGTGGAAGTATTATCTATGAAAAAAATATAAATGAAAAATTAGCTGTTGCTTCGATGACCAAGATGATGGGAATGATTTTAGTGATGGAAGCGTTGGAAGATGGAAGTTTAAGACTTGATGAGAAAGTTAAGGCTTCTAAAAATGCAGCAGGGATGGGGGGCTCTCAGATATGGCTTGAAGAAGGTGAAGAAATAACAGTTTTAGATTTAATTAAAGGAATTATGATGGCTAGTGCCAATGATGGAATTGTATGTATGGCTGAAAGACTTGGAGGCTCTGAAAAGAATTTTGTTGATATGATGAATAAAAAAGCTAAAGAATTAGGTCTTAAGAATACTCATTTCGTAAATCCAACCGGACTTGATGAAGATAATCATTATTCAACAGCTTATGATATGGCTCAAATTGCAAGAGAACTTTTGAAACATGAAGATATTTTAAAATATACAAGTATCTATGAAGATTATTTAAGAAAAGGTACATCAAGAGAATATTGGTTAGTAAATACAAATAAATTAATAGCTAGTTATAAAGGAGCTGATGGTTTAAAGACAGGAATGACTGATAATGCTGGTTATTGTATGGCAGTTACTGCAAAAAGAAATGGTATGCGTTTACTTGCAATTGTCTTAGGTGAAAAAGAAGGAAAAGTTCGAAATAAAGAAACGGCTGAACTTCTTGATTATGGTTTCAATTTATATGAAGTAACAACAATTAAGAAAAAAGGAGAAGTTTTAGGTAATATTAAAATAGATAAAGCTAATCAAAAAGATATTGAAATAATAGCTCACGATGATGTTACTATCTTAAAAAAGAAAAGTGATAAGAAACAAGAATATAAATCAAGTGTTGAACTTAATACTTTAAAACTTCCAATTAATAAAGGAGATACAATTGGAAAACTTGTTGTAAGAGACCAAGTAGGTAATAAAATAGATGAAATAGCAATTACCGTTGGTTCAGATATTAAGAAAGATAATTTCTTTAATATATTCATGAAAGTCATGAAAAGTATGATTCAAGGAGAACTGTTCTAGTTCTTTTTTAGTTTAAAATTGTATTTAGAAAACATTAATTAATATGAATAATAAAAAATTCGTCAAATTGTGTCAAATTTTAAAACATCATTTTGTATCATCAAATATGCAAACACCTTCTCAATTTTAAAAATTCAGGAAATTTTAAATCCAATTTACCAAAATTGCCCTAGGGAATTTGACCAAATTGAGCCACTTTTTCTCGGAATTTTGGAATTTGCATACTAAACTCTATTTGTGATATAGTTATCTTACCAAGCAGAAATTCTTGGTAATGGAGGATGAAATGAAAGATTTAAAAAAA
>CANRDV010000064.1 GCA_947629475.1 uncultured Bacilli bacterium | reverse complement strand
TTTTTTCAAACTATCACCCCACTAGATATTGTTGCTTTTTTATTTTTCACCCCACTAAAACTCGTAGAGGGGGTAATCATTTTACCCCACTAGAAGTTGTAGAGCCATTTATAGGACATAGTTTAAATACTGATTCAAAAACTTCGTAATCCCTTGATACTATTGGGGAAAACGAAGTTTTTTATAACAATTAACTGTCAAACTCGGGTTATACCACAAAATTTTATTTTACTAATGCAAATCCGGTTACAACTCTACGTCCACCAGCTACGGATTGACCAAAAACATTTTTTGGATTATTAACAAGTTTACCATCAATTACCATTTGAGATGAAGTTCCACCATCAAGATTAGCAGCATTATAAGCACCATATAAAACTAAAGTATCTACTACTTCCTTTAAAGTTGGACCACTTCCATGAGTTCCTTCAGTTACTAAGAATAAAATTACTCCATCTTTTCTTTGAGCTATTGAAACCCTTGCTGCTCTATCATATCCACCAGCTGCACTTTCATATTTTATTGTTTCACCATTGACAATCAAGAATGGTCCAAATTGAAGTCCATCACGCATTCCCATTTCAACTGCTTCCTCCCCCGTTGCATTCGTAAGTAATAATTTATTATCTTCCGTTAATCCAATTATATTTTGTTTAGAGGTAATTGGTGACCAAATAACTTCGCCATCTTTAATTACATATCCAAGTGGTGTATCACTTCCCCAACCATCTGGGTCAGCAAATCCTCCACCATTTATACAAACAAGTCCACCTACTCTATCACACATTTTTAAAACTGTTTCTTGTCCTGACCCTGTATTAAAAGCTTTACTACTTATTAAAGTTACTTTTGAAGGGTCATAAATTGCAACTAAATGGGCATTATATTTTCCAACTTTTATTTGTAAATATTTATAATCATTATTTCCATTATCTCTTTTTAAAATTGCTTCATCATATTCATTATCATAAGTATCTCTTTCTGATGTATCAATTACTATATCATCTAAATCAACATCATCAGTAACAGGAATAAATTTATTTAAATCTAAAATATGTTGAACCGTCTTTTCACTAAAGAAAGTATATGCTATATATTGATGAGATTTTGTAACCATTGCTGTATTAACTAAAACATTTCGGAAATTTTCAAAAGGTCCATAGAAAAGAACAAAACAAAAGATTACTAAGACATCAATTATTAAAAAGAATATTGTTGATTTACGCATTTTAAACCTCCACGATGAATGGAGCCATACTAGTTCCATTACCACTTATTATATTTAAGTCTTTACTTATTCCAAGACATGGACGAACATTTCTTTTGATATTAACTTTTGATGAGGTTAATGTTCCATTATAAAGATAAATATTATTATCTAATTTATCACTTAAAAAGTAATTTTTTAAATCATTATTAAACTTAAAATCATTATTACTTAAAATACCAACTTTTGACTTAACTCCATTAAAATCTACTTCTTTTAATAACTCAGAATAACTTATATTTTTTAAATATTCGCCTTCTAAATAATACTTTAAACCAGATTTACTATAGTCATTTGAATTTTCATCAAATATTCTTGTTGAATTTAATACTTTATCACTTTGAACTTTATAGTAATCTTTACCTACTTCATAGACAATATAAATATCATCATTAATATCTAAATAAGTCCCAACACTTATTTCTTCTCCTTCTTGACTAATACGATAAGGATTATTTTTACTTCCTTCTCCATCAATTAGAATAACATTATTTTTTAAAGTAATAACTGGTTTAATACCATATCTACTATCAACATCATCACTTGCTAAATTATCACCACTTGTATGCCAAATTTTTGAATCTGTTTGATTATAAAGCCATAAATGTTCTGACTCATTCAATAAATAACTTTTATTATCAGCTTTACTTGTTAATATATCAGTTATACCTAATAACCTAACATAATCATTACTTGTATAATCTCCACATTCAACTTCATTTAATTTTGTTACTTTAGGATTACATACAGTTGTTTTTTCTAATATATTTTTATCTAAAATATCTAAGAATTTATCATTTAAATATTTATTTATACTAGATTCACTATAATCTTTATATTCCTTATCCCATTCCATTTTATTAATAAAATCATTTAATACTATATCTATTGTTTTATCAGAATTAACTTTAATTATTCGAAATAACATATTATTAACTAAAACATAGTTATTTACATCTTCTCCTTTATATATATAATTTCCATTTTCAAGATATAATCCATCTTTTTCATAAACAATTTTACTATTAGAACTTATTGCTGTTGCTAAAGTCATTAAAGTTTCTCCACTTTCTGATTTAGGATTGTATATTTTATAATATTTAATTAATCTACTTCCATAATATATACAACAACTAAAAATAAATATAGCACTTATTATACAAAAACCTGTTTGGATTTTTGGTTTTATTATCATTTTTTTTCTTCTTCTTTTTTTACTCATAACTACTCCTTAATTCTTTGACTATAATAGATTATACAAAAATATTAGAAATAATTCAAGTCTTTTTATTTTTTTATTTTTATTTATGATATTCAAATTCAAAATCAAGTATCTTAACAATAGCTCCTTCTGGAACTTCCATACTTTCTAATTTTTCATCAATTCCAAGTTTTCTTAGTTTTCGAATAAATCTTTCAATACCTTCATCACTTTGAAAATTAGTCATCTTAAACATTTTTTCAACTTTATCCCCAAAGATAATATAAGTATCTCCCTCTTTTTTTATATCAAATGGTTTTTCTTCTTCAAATTTATATAAAACATGAGATAAATATTCGCTTTCTTCATATAAAGGTGTATTAGGTTCATTTTCAACTAAATCAGCAAGTTTTATTAAGACATCATCTAAACCTTCATTAGTAATTGCTTTAATAGGATAAATATCACATTTAACTTTTTTCTTAAATTCTTCTAAATTATGATTTGCATTTTCCATATCCATTTTATTTGCTATTACTATCATTGGTTTTTTAATTAATTTTGGACTAAATTTTTCTAGTTCTTGATTAATAGTTAAAAAATCTTGATAAGGGTCACGTCCTTCAAGGGCTGACATATCAACAACATGAGCAATTACTTTAGTTCTTTCAATATGTCTTAAGAATTTATCACCAAGTCCTATTCCTTCGCTTGCTCCTTCGATTAATCCAGGTAAATCTGCCATAACAAAACTTCTTCCATCTTTAGTTTTAACAACTCCTAAATTCGGAGTTAAAGTAGTAAAGTGATAATCAGCAATCTTAGGTTTTGCTTTACTAACTTTTGATAAAATTGTACTTTTACCAACACTTGGAAGTCCAACTAGTCCAACATCTGCTAAAAGTTTTAATTCAACCTTTAAAATCTTTTCTTCTCCCGGTTCTCCATTTTCTGAGAAATTTGGAGCTGGATTACCTTGGGTTTTGAAAGCTGTATTACCACGACCACCCCTACCACCTTTGGCAACAATTACTTGGGAATCTGCATCTTTTAAATCAGCAATTATAAGATTAGTATCAGAATCTGTAACAACAGTCCCTTGAGGTACTTTGATAATAATATCAGGGGCATTTTTTCCATCCATGTTCTTACCACTACCATTTTCCCCTTTTTTACCTTTGATTAATTTCATATATCTTAAATCAATTAAAGTATGAAGACCAGTATCAACTTTGAAAATAATATCAGAGCCTCGTCCCCCATTTCCTCCATATGGTCCTCCCATTGGAACAAATTTTTCTCTTCGAAATGCTGTACAACCATCTCCTCCATTACCTGCAATTACTTTAATTGACACTTCATCAATAAACATACTACCACCCTTTCTATGTGCAAATTATAGCATATTTATAAGAAAAAAACAATCTATTTATCTAAATTGTTATTTTCTTAATACTTTATGATGACAATCAATCTCATTCTCTCTTTCTAAAACTATATCTTCTTTTCCTCTTGATAAATCAAGATTTAATTTATTAAATTTAACTATTTCAGGTTCTAATAATAATTGTTTAAAAACAGCATTTGAAATTAAACCATTTTCTGGATAAAAATTTAAAGTCATTTCAACCATACTTGGAGGTATATTATATTTACTAATATTTGATAGTGAAGGAATACCAACACATTGATAACATTTCGGAGATTGATATAAAGATAACATATGATTATGTCCTTCAAGAGCCAAAGTTTCTCCTTTAATCGCATCATAATGAATTTCTTTTACAAAATTAGCTTTACTATCTCTAATTCGATGATTTAAGAAAATTTTATCATTTTTAATTTTAACTATTCCTTGTTTATAACCTAAAGTAACTATATCATGTCTATAACTATTTAATACTTTTTCAAAATCTATTCCATATTTTAAAGAATCAAAGTCATGGTCTCCTAAAACTGTAAATGTTAAAATATTTTTATCAAAGGGATAAATTCTAAAAAAGTAATCTATTTGGTCAATACAATTTGTATGTTTCTTTTCTCCTCCAAAACTAATTCCATCTATTAAATCTCCAGTTATAATTATTAAATGAATATCTTTTTTACTAGCATATTCATAAGACTTATTAAGTAAATCTATTCTTTCATTTATTGAACCTATATGTAAATCTGATAAAACTAAAAATTTTAGTTCAATTTCATCACTTCTTGTTAAGATAACTTCTTCTTTAGGTAAATTTGAAGATTCTCCTATTTCTTTATTTAAACTATAAATAATATCCCCACTTGAAAAATAATTTCTTTTATATTCTAATCCCTTATTCTTAATAGTAGTAATAAGATTATAAATTTGTTTATTAGAAAGTCCTAATTCCAAACTTATTTCATTTATTGTTTTATTTTCATTTATTAACATTAATAATCTATACGTTAATTCTTTCATCCCAAAAAACCTCCATTAAGATAATAATACTTATGAAGGTTTAAGTCAACTAAATTTGTCAATTTACACTTATTTTATTTTAGAAATTACTTCTTTATGTTCTTTAGATGCTAAATAACTTTTATCTAACATTTCTTCATTATCTAATTTTTCATATTTTAATTTTAAGATTTTTCGAACTGAATTATTAATTTGTTCTTCTTTTATTTTTCCTTTTTGAACTAAGTCTTTAATGATTGTAATGGCACTGGTTGAGGTTTGAGGCATTAAAAGTAAATCAACTCCAGCATTAATTGCTTTTTCATAGATTTCTGATTCTTTATAATTTTTGGTTAAAGCTCCCATATTAAGGGCATCAGTTACAACTAAGCCTTTAAATCCAAGTTCTTCTTTTAGTAAATCGGTTATTAAAACTTTAGATAAAGAAGCAGGGGTATTGCCATCAATCTTAGGAATTGCTAAATGACCTATCATAATTATTTCAGCTCCTTCTTTTATAGCATCTTTAAAAGGAACAAGTTCATGAGTTAATAGTTCTTCTTTTGTTTTATCGATAACTGGTAAATCATAATGTGAATCCGTTGTTGTTCCCCCATGTCCTGGAAAATGTTTATATACAGGGATTACTCCATTATCTTTTAAACCTTTGGCAAGTGATAATCCCATGCTACTTACTAATTCCGGAGTAGTACCAAAACTTCTTGACCCAATAAAACTTTGATTTTTATCATTAACAATATCAATAACTGGGGCAAAATCCATATTAATTCCAAATACTTTTAATTCTTGAGCCATAACTTTACCTACTTGATAAGCAAGTTCTTTATCTTTAGTTTCTCCAAGTTTATACATTTCAGGAATTTCTGTTACCTCCGTTCCTTTTATCGCATTTAATCTTTGAACACTTCCCCCTTCTTGGTCAACGGCTAAAAATAAAGGAATTTTTGATGACTCTTTAATAGCTTTTATTAAATTAATTGTATTATCATACCTTGTAAAATTTTCACTAAAGAGAATAAATCCTCCTGGCTTATTATTATATAAAGCATTTTTTAAAGTATTATCAATTTCTCCACTTCGATAAGAAATAATTAACATTTGTCCAATTTTTTCTTCTAAAGTTAAACCTTTTAATGTTTTTTCAACTTTATTTTCAATTTTTCCACTTCCTATATTACTAAAATCTGAAATATTCCCATCAGTTATTACTAAATAACCTAAGAAACCTCCTGCTAATATTATTAAAATGATTAAAAATATAACTATACCTTTACCTTTCATATAAACTCCTTCTACATTATAATTTTATCATACTTTTAAAGAAAAAAATAGTTATTTTTTCTAACTACTTAATTTAATTATAATATATAAAAAACCCTTGATAAACAAGGGATAAATTCTAACTGGGGTGGGATAAGGGGATCGAACCCTTGCATACTAGAGCCACAATCTAGCGTGTTAACCACTTCACCAATCCCACCAGAACAATAGATATAATATCATAAAATTAACAAGATAGCAAGAATATTTCAAATTTTTTCAAAAAAATCTTAATTTTTATTAAAAAATGTGGTATATTCTTATTATATAGAAAAAGAGGTAAAAATATGAATATAGGTATAATTGGAACTGGAGCTTTTGCAATTGCACTTGCTTCTATCTTAGAAAATAAAAATGTTAATATTACAATGTGGACGGCAATAGACTCTGAATATGAGGAATTAGTAAATACGCATCAAAATAAAAAAGCTTTAGAGTATGTATTAGATAATAAGATAAATTTTACTATGGATATTAAAGATTTAGTAAAACAAAATGATACAATTATTATAGCAATTCCTGCTAAATTCTTAGATACAACTATTAATTTAATGAAAGAATATATTAATAATCAAGAAATATTAATTGCAACTAAAGGAATTGAAGGTAAATCACAAATGCTTATTCATAATTATTTAAAACAGGAATTAAATACTAATAATATTACTTCTATATCTGGTCCTTCTTTTGCTAAAGAAGTTATAAAAAAAGAACCCCTTGGTTTAACTTTAGCATCGGAAAATAAAGAATCACTTGATTACTTTACTAATTTATTTAAAGATATTTCTTATTTAACTATCGAAAGAAGTGATGATATAATTGGTTGTGAATTATGTGGTATTTTAAAAAATATTGTTGCAATTTTCTCAGGAATATTAGATGGATTACAAGTAAATTCAAGTACTAATGCTAAATTCTTAGTTGATGCTTCTTTAGATATTCAAGAAATTATCCACTATTTTGGTGGAAAACCTGAAACTTTTACAACTTATGCAGGAATGGGAGATTTGATTTTAACTTGTACAAGCATAAAAAGTCGTAACTATACATTTGGTAAATTAATTGGTGAAGGTAAAGATTTTAATAGTTATAAACAAAATACAACAATTGAAGGTCTTGAAAACTTAAATGCTATTTATAAACTATTTAAATTAAATAATATTAATTCAGGAATAATTAATACATTATATAAAATTATTTATTTAAATGAACCTAAAGAAATTATTTATGATTATTTACTAAAGAACTAGTAATGTTATACTTACTAGTTTTTTCGACATTTTATTTAACAATTATTAGAACTTAATATTATTTTAGTATATCAAAAAAGAAAGCCTAAAACTTTCTTCTTAATTACTTTTTTGAATATATCCACTTACTCCATTAGGTCTTGAAATTTCTGTATTATTAATATTCGTAATAACTAAACTTAACTTAAAGGTTTCATTATCAATTTCATTAATATTAGTAATATAACCATATCCATCAAGTGTAACTTCAAATTTAACTTCTGCCTTAAAATATTCAACATTAGATTGGTATTTAGTTAAATAAGTATTATTATAATATTTATTAGCTTTTTCTTTACTAATAGTTACAATGTAATTTGAACCATTTACTTCTACTCCATCAACATCATAGAATAAAGGTAATTCAGTAATTCCAAAACTTGCATTTATATTAAAGTTATATTCCCAGTTAATATTATCAGTGCTTTTATAATAACTTTGAGCACGGCTTCCATAGCAACCTAACTTACCTTCTAAATATTCATAAACATTACCAATAATATCAAATCTTCGATTTTGATTTTTATTATATTGATAAAATTCATGTCCAGTAATATTATTATCTCTAGTAAGAGTTAAACTATTAACATTTAACATCCTTCTAGCAGCATTTTGAATTTTATCTTTTAAACTATTCTCTTCGTATTGCTCAACTTGCATTCTATCTACACTTGGAGCAACTTCGATTTTAGGAACATTTGTTTCTTTTTTTACTTCCTCTTCTACTTCTGGTTCCTCAACAATTTCTTTTTCTTCGGTTTTCTCAATTTCTTGAGAAGGTTCTTCCTTAATTTCTGGAACTTCTACTTTCTCTTCTTTCTTTTCTTCTTCCTTTGGTGTTTCTACTTCTGGAGTACTTTCTTCCTTAGGTAATTCTTTTTCTGGTTCAACTACTTCTGGAGTTCTTTCTTCCTTAGGTAATTCTTCTTTTGGTTCAACTACTTCTGGAGTTTCTTCTTCCTTAGGTAACTCTTCTTTTGGTTCAACTACTTCTGGAGTTTTTTCTTCCTTAGGTAATTCTTTTTCTGGTTCAACTACTTCTGGAGTTTTTTCTTCCTTAGGTAATTCTTTTTCTGGTTCAACTATTTCTAAAGTCTCTTCTTCCTTTTCTGACTTAGACTCTTCAACTTCTTCTACCTTAGGTTCAAAAGTTTCAATAACTTTCTTAGGTTCTTCTTTTTTCTCTACGACTTCAGACATAGTAGGAAATTTAGGAACTTCTACTTTTGTTTCTACATTAGTTACTTCAGGTACTTTTTTAGGTAATTCTTCTACCTTAATAATTTCTTTCTTTAACTCTGTATTAGGAATTACTACCTCTTCTTCTTTAGGTTCTAAAGTTACAACCTTAATATCAGGAACTTCAACTTTTTCCTCTACTTTAACATTGTTTATCTCATGTCGAACTAAGCCAATTTGATTAGCTATCATAGGAGATATCATAGCTGTTCCTGAAGTAAATACAACTATAATTGCTTTAATAATTAAACTTAACATAAAATCCTCCTTTTCAATTAATATAACCTCTTAATTGATGGTTTAATTATACTAATTTAAAGTATAAAAGTCAAGAAAAAAGTGCCAAATTTTTCTTGACACTTAACTATTTTAATAATTCTCTTTTTTAACTTCAAAATAACTTTGAGGATGTGCACATACAGGACATACTTCTGGAGCTTTTTTACCAATTACAATATGTCCACAATTACGACATTGCCAAATAGTATCTCCATCTTTTGAGAATACAAGTCCTTCTTCAACATTTTTAATTAATTTTCTGTATCTTTCTTCGTGTTCCTTTTCTATTTTTCCTACTCCTTCGAATAAAGTAGCAATTCTTGTAAATCCTTCTTCTCTTGCAGTCTTAGCAAACTCATCATACATATCTGTCCACTCATAGTTCTCACCATCAGCAGCTGCTTTTAAGTTATCTAAAGTTCCTGGTACCTCGCCACCATTTAATTCTTTAAACCATAACTTAGCATGTTCCTTTTCATTATCAGCAGTTTCTAAGAAGATAGCCGCAATTTGTTCATAACCTTCCTTCTTAGCCTTACTTGCAAAATAAGTATATTTATTTCTTGCTTGACTTTCTCCCGCAAATGCTGTCATTAAGTTTTGTTCAGTCTTACTTCCTTTTAGTTCCATAAATCATTCCTCCTTTTTTTGTTGAAACTAATATTTAATCTAACTTGATTAGACAATTAAATTATAACACATTTTTTAACATAACAACATCATTTTTTTATTTAAAAATCCCTAATTGCACAGTGTTGGTAAAAGTGGTATAATATAAATACAATTATTTCTTAATGGGCAACTGTGCA
>CANRDV010000063.1 GCA_947629475.1 uncultured Bacilli bacterium | reverse complement strand
TTATTAAAAAACTTTGTAAACTCTTTTATAATATGAATTTACAAAGTTTCTAAAAAATTTTCATGATTTTATCCTGAAAAATTATTATTAAACCTTTATATTTTTTAATTTTTATTATATAATAGATTTGTACATAGGAAATTATAATAGTTTTAAAGGAGGATTTATGGTATTAGATAATATAATAGTAACTTTTTGGTTTAATAAAGTAGAAGATATTAAAAATAAAATTGATATCTTCGAACAAAATTTAAAACAATATTTTTGTGGTATCAATACGATTGGTGTACCAGCAAATATAGATCCACTATTTCCAAGATTGAATGCAATTTCTGATGGTGGTCATACAAAATTAAATGTTTCAATGATTAATTTTCAACTTGATACTAAATTTGATGCTAATTACAATTCTAATTATTCTAAATGTTTTGAATATATCAAGGAAAGGGCTTTTAAGGCATATCAATTGTTAACTCAAGAATTAAATCTAAAAATAATTTATTCAGCAATTATGGTATCTTGTGAAATTAAGGATTCTAATCCGGTTGCTACTATTCAAAAAAGTTTATTGAAGGAAAACATAAATAAATCCTATTCAAATATAGGTGTAAAATATTCAGAGGTAGTTGAAAATAAGTTTTACAGAAATATAGCTTTTAATTCATCGAAAAAGGTTACAATTGTTAAAAAAAATACTGATGATAATGAGGTTATTTTTTCTCTAATTCCTTTGGGAAAAACTAATGTTGAAGAGAATTCTATAAAAGCTACTTATGAATTCAATGATAAATATTCTTTTGATAATAATGAAAATTATTCATTAGAAAAAAGTGTTTTTTCTAAAATGCTTGATATAGCCGAAAAAGAAATTACAAATGATATATTAAAAATTATAAGGGGGTAGAGTTATATGTTTGTAGATTCTATTATTTTTGATGGACAATTTTATGACACAACTACAACTCAATATGTTGAAACAAAAAAAGTTGAAGTTAATCCATTAGTAACTATTAAAGATAATGATAATTTGTTTTGTTTTGTAAATCTTAATAATGATAATAATACTGGAAGAGAATTTGTGTATGATTTATATGCAGATAGTAAAAATTTTGGTAAGGAAGAATTGGAAGCAGAGGAAAGAATAATTCGAAAAAACTCTATTTCAGTTAAAAGTAACTTTTTTGATTACTATGAATAAAAAATTTTTTGATGAATTTATTAAGTATGCAAACAAAATTTTTCCATATATTGATATGGAGACTAAAGAGTCATTAAAAAAAGCATTAAAACAATTTGATACTTCCAAATTCAGTTGGTTTACTATAGAAAAAATAGAAGGGATTACTCAAGGAGATATTTTAAATATGATTCCATTTACTTGGCAAGAGGATGATGGAAATAATAAAATCTATCCAACTAAAGCTATGGTTTTATCAAATAGTTGTGACATAGAAAATGATAAATACATTATTATGGCACCATTAGTATACTATGGAAATACAAATGAGTTTAATGAAGAGCAAGTTCAAACGTTATTAAATAATAAGTATAATGGTAAAATGTGCTTTCCTGATACTAAAATAAAGGACTATTATGTTGATTTTTCAAGAATGCAGTCATTTAATCGGGAAGTTATTTTTAAACTAATGAAATTAAATAAAATTAGAGTAGAATATTCTTTGAGTCAAATAGCATGGTATTTTTTGATTACTAAATTAACTATCCATTTTATGAGAGTTGAAGACCATAAATTATTTGAAGAAAGATTAGTAGGCGTTTAATTTATATAATAAAAACTATTCAGTTTTAATTGCAATTGCAACTGAATAGTTTTTTTCATGAGATATAGATACTTTTATATTTGGATAATTAGAAACATATGGACTACCATCAGGATTATTTAATATTTCAAAATCTAAAAAATTTAATTCTTTAGTATTAGGTAATACTTTCATAATTGCTTCTTTGCAAGCGAATCTTCCACATAAATAATATAGTCCTCGTCTTTTATATTCTTCTTGTTCATTAGGAGTTAAAACTAAATTTATAAAATCATTTGATTTATCTTTTAATCTTTCATTTTCAACAATATCAATTCCTATATTCATTTAAATCACCTAATAAAATTTTAACATATTTTGCTTGTAAAATAAAGTATAAAATGATATAATATAATTTGTGTTGAGGAGGAATATGAAGGAACTAGAATATCCTTTTGATGTTGAGTATCTTATTAAGAATAAGAAAAAGATTAAAAAAGAATTATTAGAAAAAGAAAACTTATTAGAGAAAAAAATAGCCATACTTGGAGGTTCAACTACAAGTGAAATAAAAAATATGCTAGAGATATTCTTATTAAACTATGGAATTAAGCCAACATTTTATGAATCTGAATATAATAAGTTTTATGAAGATGCAGTTTTTGGAAATCCAGAATTAGATGAATTTAATCCAGATATTATTTATATTCATACAACAAATAGAAATATTATGAATTATCCAACTATGTATGATAGTGAAGAAGTAATTGATAAGTTATTAGATAATGAATATTTAAAATTTGAAAAAGTATGGGAAAGTTTATTTAATAAGTTTAATGCAACAATTATTCAAAATAACTTTGAATATCCATTCTATAGATTACTAGGTAATAGGGACGCAAGTGATATTCATGGAAAGACTAATTATATAACAAGACTTAATCAAAGATTCTATGATTATCAAAATAAAACAAAGAATTTCTTTATAAATGATATTAATTATGTATCTGCTTGTTATGGACTTGATAAATGGGAAAGTGGATTTTATTGGCATATGTATAAATATGCTATGGAAGTACCTGCTATACCTTATTTGTCATTTAATATAGCAAAAATTATAAAGTCTATCTATGGTAAAAATAAAAAGGCTTTTGTCTTAGACTTAGATAATACTTTATGGGGTGGAATAGTAGGGGATGATGGAGTTGAAAATCTTGCAATTGGTCCTGAAGTTCCAAGTGGTCAAGTTTACTATGAATTTCAAAATTATTTAAAAGAACATAAAAGTTTAGGAGTTATCTTAAATGTTAATTCTAAAAATGAATATGAAAATGCAATAGCAGGATTAAATCATCCAGCCGGATGTTTAAAGCCAGAAGACTTCATTATAATTAAAGCCAATTGGAATCCTAAGAATATGAATATTAAAGATATATCTGAAGAATTAAATTTAGGTGCTGATAGTTTTGTCTTCGTTGACGATAATCCAGCTGAAAGAAGAATAGTTGAAAGTTATGTTGAGGGAATTGCTGTTCCTGAAATAGATTTACCAGAAAACTATATAAAAATAATAGATAGAAATGGTTATTTTGAAGTTACAAACTTTTCAGAAGAAGATTTAAAGAAAAGCGAAATGTATAAAGATAATGCAAAAAGAAGTCAAATGATGGCAACTTTTGATAACTATGATGATTATTTAAAGTCATTAAAGATGAAAGCAGAAATAACTTCATTTAAGAAAATATATTTAGAAAGAATTTCTCAATTAAGTAATAAAAGTAATCAATTTAATTTAACAACTAAAAGATATTCTTTAGCAGATATAGAAGAAGTTAATAATGATGATAATTATATTAAATTATATGGAAAACTAGAAGATATATTTGGAGATAATGGAGTAATTACAGTTGTAATTGGTCATATTATGAATGAAGTAGAGTTACATATTGATTTATGGATAATGAGTTGTCGAGTATTAAAACGTAATATGGAATTTGCAATGATGGATGAATTAGTAAAGAGAGCCAAAGAAAGAGGAATAACAACTATATATGGTTATTATTATCCAACATTTAAAAATAAGATGGTAAAAGATTTCTATAGTTTACATGGATTCGAGTTAATCAAAGAAGATGATGCTGGAAATAGAACATATAAATTAGATATAATGAATTATGAATATAAAAATAATGTAATCGAGGTGAGTGAATAATGGATAAGGAAATTTATGACAGACTAAACAATGTCTTCCGTGATATCTTTGATGATGATAGTATCGTGGTAACACCAGAAACTACATCAGATGATATTGAAGATTGGGATAGTCTAGAACACATCAACTTAGTTGTTGCTGTTGAACAAGAATTTGGTATGAAGTTCAACATGAATGAAGTTACAACTATGAAAAACGTTGGTGAAATGGTTGAAATTATCAAATCTAGAATGAATTAAGAGATGAAAAATCCATAACTAATTTTGAATTTGATTGATACAATGTGGAAATGTATCAAAATATATAGATAAGATAATATTAGAGGTGAAAGTATAATGAAAAGAATTTTAACATATGGAACGTTTGATTTATTACATTTTGGACATATTGAAATATTAAGAAGAGCTAAAGCTTTGGGAGATTATTTAATTGTAGCTGTTTCTACTGACGAATTTAATGCAATTAAAAATAAGAAAGCTTATCACGATTATGAAACTAGAAAAAAAATGCTAGAAGCAATAAGGTATGTTGATTTAGTAATACCCGAAAAAACTTGGGAACAAAAAAGACAGGATGTTTTAGATTACAAAGTAGATGTTGTAGTTATGGGTTCTGATTGGGAAGGTAATGAAAATTTTGAATGCTTAAGAGATATTTGTGATGTTATATATCTTCCAAGAACTGAAGGTATTTCGACAACCAAAATAAAAAATGATTTAGGGTTACAAGAAGCAAAGAATGGAATTAATCAAATACCAGAGATTAGTAAATAATTTAAATATTATTAAATCTAGAATGTACTAAAAGTTAATACCTATTGAGAAATAAGTTCTTAATAGGTATTTTAATTAAATTTAAGTTAACGAAATGTAAACTTTTTTAAAAAATTTGTTGTATTTTGTAGAATAATATGATATATTCATAATGAAGGTGGTAAATATGATAAATAAAAAGAAAAAAACTTTAATTATGATTATAACAATTATATTATTATTAGGAGTACTAGGAGTTACTTATGCATTTTGGAGATATTCTAAAGTAGGTCCAAATCAAATGCTTGTAAGCGGGAACATTTATATGAAATATACAGGTGATAATGCAATAGAAATTGAAAATGCTATGCCTAAAGATTATACAAATGAAGAAGATAAATATTTTGAATTTACAATTGAAGGAACAAATACATCATCTAAAGATATTTGGTATGAAATATTAATATCAGAAGGTGATATACCAGATAAGTCTACTAATAGAACAATTAGAATAAAACCTGAATTTCTATTATTTAAATTAGTAAGTGTTAATGGAGAAGATGAAGAAATAATCTTTGATAGAATGAGTTATCCTGATTTAAATAATAAAAGTATTTGGGTAGATAAAATAAATAATCAAACAAATGATGAAACTAAAAGAACTTATAGATTATATATGTGGGTTTCACCTTTAGTTTCTATTGGACTATCCGAAGATATTGATGAAGAATTAAATTATGATTATGACTATAACACTTGGACTAATAATGTTTTTGCGAGTATTAAAGTAATAGTTAAAGGAGACTTTAGTAAAAAGACAGCATATAGTTGTTTTACTGGAGTTGAAAGTGCTAATTATAATAAAGATAGAACAGAAGAACAAGTAAATGCTTGTACTGAAATATTTTCAAAGCCAGATTTTGTAGGGTGGTTTAGTGGTTTAGAAACACCAAGAGCCTTTTGTGATGGAACAGGTACTAGTAATGGTTCGACTTTAGATCAAGATGCAAGTAACTCTTCAACATTTGCAGGTTATAAAGATAAATTAATTGAAATTGGTATTTTAATTGCTAATCCTGTTGATAATTCTTTATTAGGTGGATATAAAGATGAATGTTCAAGAAAAATGGTAATACCAAGTTATATGAATAAAAATAAAATTGTAACTTTAGGTAGTAATGCTTTTAGAGGTAAAAATTTAGTGAGTGTAAATATTCCTGATACTGTAGAAGAAATAGGAACTAGAACTTTTTCTGAAAATAATTTAACTAAAGTAAAAATACCTGATAGTGTTACTAAAATAAATTCATTTGCTTTTTTCCACAATAATTTAGAGCGTGTAAATATACCTAGTAAAGTTACAGTTATTGAAGAAGCCGTTTTTAATGAGAATAAATTAACAAGTATTGATATACCAGATAATATAGTAGAGATTGCTAAAGAAGCTTTTTTAGGAAATATGTTAACAAGTATATCTATTCCAAATAGTGTTAAGATAATAGGTGAACAAGCATTTGCTGCTAATGATTTAGAAGAAGTTACAGTAGGAAATGGTATAACTTATATTGATGATGCTGCTTTTGGTAAGAATAGATTAATAGTTGGTTCAAGTCTTAGAAATCAAAATTTAAAAACTGTTAGATTCGATAAGACATGCGAAGAATTAAAAAATATTGAAGCATCAAGCACTAATACTAATAAGTATTTTCCTTGGTTAGGTGGAGTGGAAGAATATCGTAAAGGAACAACTATTTATGGAAAAGATAATGAAATATGTAGTAAGTATGAATAAGTTATATAATGTATATGAATTTATGCTGATAACACTATGATGTTATCAGTATTTTTCTGTAATAAAAAAAATAAAGGCAATGCAATAAACTAGTTATTACATAATCTGACCTCTGAATGCATCTTGGCATTTGAGATGATTAAATAATAACATAGCATCCTTGTCAATAAATTTAAATAAATATCAAATATGCTATATTAATGCTATTATGCATAAAATTTAATATTATTAATCTGTTTTGTTAAAATACTCATTTTCTAATTAAAACTTGATTACTTTTTTTGAAATGTCTGAGAAAATAGAAATAATAAATAAAAGAACCTTTACATAATTAAATTAATTATAGAAAAATTATCTTAGGAAATTTACCCGGAAGTTTACCCGGAAATTTCTTAGGAAATTTCTTAGGAAAATTCTTAGGAAATCTAAGTTTATTGTAAATGAATGTATATTAGATATGCTTTGGTTATTAATTAAGATGAAATTAGTCATTTAAATAAAGAGAGTCTTAGTATTAAAGATGTTATTAAATAAAAAAAGAAACATATTTCCAATGCTTAATAGAACAATAAATTTCCTAAGCATACATCTGTAAATTCTTTTGTGCATTAATAAGGACATATTTTGTAATTTACTATTAATATTTATATAATAAGAAAGTCCATATAAAAATATCAAAAAGTGCAAAAAAGTCTTGCCAAATAAAAAAGTAAGATGTATAATAATGTACAAAGAAAGGAAAATAATAATTATGAAAAATTATGATGTTTTTATATTTAATTTATATAGAAATATTAAATCAAATTCAATTTTAAAATCATTTTTTCTAAGTCATTTTATGCTAAATAAGAATTGTGAATATAAAAGTTTTGGTAAAGAAGAATTGGAAGCAGAAGAAAGAATAATTCGAAAAAACTCTATTCCGGTTAAAAGTAATTTTTTTGATTATTATGAATAGAAGTTATTAGTATTTACTCAAACTTTAATATATATTGATACAGATACTAAGAATTAAAAAAATTAAGTAAAAATAGTTTTATTATAAATATAGTATCTTGTTCTATAGAGTCTATTATAATAATTATTATTCAAAATAAGTGGAATCCCAAAATTTTGAGAGAATTATTTAATAGTGCATAAAATTATTTTCTATTAGTGATGTAGATATTATAAAATTGATATAACAAGTAGCGAATAAATAAAATAGTTTGTAAGATAGTAATAATATTATGTTGTTAATGCAATAGCACCTGGATATACAATGACAGAGATGCTTCAAACTGTACCAGAAGAATTATTATATAAATTTAAAAATATGACTTTATTAAAAAGATTAGCTGAATCTATTGATATAGCTAATGTTGCTTTATTTTTAGCAAGTGACAAAGCATGTTATATAACAGATGAAGTATTAAATGTTAATGGTGGAATGAAATTATAAAATCTAAAATTAATTAGATTTGTCATATTTTTTCTTGTAAAATAAAAAGTTTCATGTTAAAATAAATATTAATTTAGTGAAATTAATAAAGAAAAGGAGATAATAAAAAAAGTTGAAATTTGTCAAAAGAATTTTTAGAATCTAGATTAGAGGACGTGATTGTATGTTGACTAAAAGTAATGAATATAAATATTGGAAAAAGAAGCAAAATAAAAAAAAGTTATTAATGAGGACAAAAAAGAAATTAAAGAAAAGAAAAACTAATAATAAACGTAAAGTTAAAAATGTAGATAAGGTATCTGATATTAATTTTGTTGTTCCAACAAATTTCAGTATTATAAATAATCCTGAAATAACAATAAAATTCTTTAATGATGTAATTGGTAAAGTCGAAAAAATTCGTAAACTTTATAAATCAAAAAAGGTGACAAATTATATTAGACTATTTAATTTTGATATGGAAAATGTTGAAATAATAACTAGTGATGCTTTGATGTATTTATTAACAATAATAAAAAATACTCGTGGTGATGATCGTTATTTGCCTATAAATTGGGTGGGAAATTTTCCAAAAAATGAAGAGGTCAAAAAATATTTAAAAAGGTCTGGATACTTGAATTATGTTAGAACAGCAAAAGAAAATATTATACAAACTGATAATAATATTACAATAAAATTTGGAACGGGATATGAATATCGTGATAAAAACAAGTTTGTAGATATCCGAAGACAAATAATTGATTTTAGTTGCGATAAATTAAAAAAAGATAAAACAAAAATTAATTTTTTGATGACAATGTTAACAGAAATGATTGCCAATATTAATGATCATGCTTATGATAAAGAGGGACTATTCAGACATAACTGGTATATTTTTGTTGAAAATATGAAAGATAAAATAACGTATACTTTTATGGATAATGGATTAGGTATTCCTAGTACAATAAAGAAAAAAATGCTTGAAAAATTATTTGAAATAATTGAACAAGATAAAGAATATAAGTATATAGAAGCTGCTGTTAGTGGAATTGAGAAAAGAAGTAAAACTGGATTAATGGAACGTGGTAATGGATTACCATCAATATATGAACAATTTATTAATAAAAATGTAGAGAATTTTATAATTATATCAAACAAAGCTTTTTTTTCAGAAAAAAGTAAGTATGATCTTATAAACAATCTCAATGGGACAATTTTCTATTGGGAAATAAAAAAGGAGAGTGAATATTAAAATGATTATTGATATTGTTAAAGAGTTTACAGATACACCTGGGGCAAGATATAAAAAACAAGGCTCATATTCTGGGGAAGAATTTAGAGATGAAATACTTTATCCAAAGTTTAAAGAAGCATTAAAAAGTAATAAAGTTTTAACTGTAATATTAGATGGTGGATATGGTTATGGTTCTTCTTTTCTTGAAGAAGTTTTTGGAGGTCTTGTAAGAAGATTAAAGGAAGAAAATAGTGCTGATTATAATAAAGTTAAGAGTATTAGAATTATTTCAAATGATAATATATCATGGATTGAAAAAATTCAAGGTTATATAGAAGAAGCTATTAAAACTCCAGTTGAAGGAGAGAAAAAGTTATGAAAAAAGCTAATGTAATTATATTAATAATTGTATTGATAATATTGACAGGCGTATTTTCTTTATTAGGAGATAAATTTTCTTCTAGCAGTTTATTTAGTTATAATTTTATGGAAATTTTAACAACTATAGTAATTGGTTTTGGAATTTACTATTTAACCCAAATAAATGATGAAAAGAAGAGAAAAAATATGAAAATAGAATCAATAATGGAATTAATTGATAAGAAATTAAATATTAGAGTTGTTCGGAAACTAATTTAGGCTCTATCTAAGTTGTAAAAACCACAAAGTATTACTGCAAACTTAGCAAAAT